>JAGXSU010000156.1 GCA_018333785.1 Methylomicrobium sp.
TTTCATGGCTGGTCGCCGCCGCCATATCTGATAAGGAACCCAAGCGCACCGGAATAGTCTTGATCAAACCACCTTGCAATTCCTTGATAAAATCAATCAGTACATTTCTGCCTTGATTATTCAACATATTGCGTTTGATCGTCATGACCATCAGCGGATTGCCTTGCCTGTCCCAATGCCGGTAAACATAAGAAATTTCCAGACGTAAACGCTGAATCAGCAAGCGATTATCCATGGCCAGATAGAAACCTTTCTGGCTCAAAAACTGCGGTAAAAAAACCAGGCGCTGATTAGCCAGCACATAAATCTGCGAAGTTGCCAGGGTTCTTAACTGACGGTAGGGACGGCCGGTCAATCCAATCCGGTCATTTCTGCCGATATGGGTATACGCTCTGGCCAGTTCACTCGCCTCACGCATCTGTATTGGAGCAATTTCAGCCAAGGTCTGTGTTGGAATGCCCGCGCTCAGCAAATCTTTCTGAACGGTTTCATCCTCAGACAGCAAGGCAAACTGCATGGTCACTTCCCGACCGTGCTTCACTGTCTTATGACGCCCAAGCGGATCGATATCATTGATATCAAGCAACCCGTCCTGAATCAAACTACCCAGCACATAAAGACTTTGCGCCCACACCAGTGGAATATTTTCATTGGGCTTTCGAGGCTGGCTGTGTGGCGATGCTTTTTCCGCTTCAATTAAATCATGTGGCACGATATAGAGCTCGGGAAGCAGCTTTTGTCCGTTCTGTTCAACCATAAGAATGTCAATTTTTTCTCGGTAGTCTTTTGCGCCTTCCTGGTGGTTTGCGAAAAGCCGGTTCAACAGCAAATAAGTAAAAAACAGCGGCCATTCGCATTCAATGTCCATAAATTGCTTGAGTTCATGCGGATCATAGTGCAGCCGGTGACTATCCTCTATCTCTGTTTGATGCCCATCGAGTAAAAAACGTTTGCAGCCGTAACGGCCTTGTAATTTATCGATAATAAGTTGTTCGGTCCGGTTACGTAGCGAATCCTGGTCAACAGCGAACGCGGGATAACCAATAACACTAAGAACCGCGGAATCAACTTCTTTTGACAAGGATTCTCTGGGCAACAACGATTCTAGCGCGATACGGGTTCGGGCGATATCATCGCTGATGACATGGATCACAGCGGTTTGTCCGCCATTTTTACCGAACAGATTAAAGCCGGACATAGCTTCCAAAGCCGCTTTAGCCATGCCGATGGAACTGGCGTTCAGCTCGGCAATACCATGATTGATCTTATTGCCTCGCTCCCATATGCCGTAATCGGGGGTCCTGTAAGTGCGACTGATATAGTGAACCAGATTTTGGACAAAATTGACTTCGTCTATCGTAAAAATGATGCGTAACCCGGAAGCGGTCATTTGCGCAAGCATCAACAAAAAGAGAGAGGTCGCATCCAATTGCAGATGCCCCCATTCGCTGTCGCCCACCACAACATTCCCGGTTTTGGTGTCGTATTTGGCATGCAAGGCATCCAGCGGATCTTGCGTATGCTTGAAGCGCTCGACTTTAACCGCCTGCCGCATCATTGCCGTCAGCAAACCGCGCATCAGTTTGACAACGCTTTGCTCCAGCAAATAGGTTTTACCCTCTGCTTCGCCTTGTCGCCGATAAGCCAGCGCCAAACCCCAAGCAGATAAAATACTGTAAACATTATCCCTGACCCAAGCATCGGTATAATTACCGTGGATATTGACGGCCGTACTCGCCGGCAGCAATCCGCTGACCCAGTCCTGTCGCTGCAGGATAATTTCGTTAACCTGTCGGTAATAGGCGTCGAGTTGAGCCAATTTTCCGTTGCTATTCTCTTCTATAGAATCTGTCATATTTAAACGGTCTGTATTTTTAAGAAAAGTAGGGATAAACACACATCTGAACCGTTTTAATAGTATGGTCTTCCTAACCCGCAACCAATCATAAACCGATTGATTGCCTTGCACCAACTGACTTTTACCCAAAGGCAATTGATTCTTTGTGTTTGGGACTCGTGATTGCGACTAAATGCCGTTATGCATGATCAAGCGCTCGTTCAGACCGACTGAATGACCGGCAAACTCAACGTCTTTGCAAATTGTTCCAATTGTTTTCTTGCGACATCCTCCACCCTGGCTTTGTCTGATGCCCATAACACGATAGTGCGCGAAGAATCGGCGTGAACCAGTTCTATCCAGTACAGCGTGATGAGCTCATGCTGACGAAGCTTTTTCTCCAGATCCGTGTAATACAACTTGCGCGTTCTGGGCGGCGGCTTATAAGTCACTCTATGCCTTATTGCGAGGCCAAGGTAATGGGCAATCGGTTCCTCCCACTGCCCCTTGGGTGATTCCATCCTGACCTTATCAACAGACAAGCGAAGTCGAAACCAGGCAGGCACCCCCCTATAAATCCAACGCACCCAAAGCACGCCCGTCAAAAGGGTCAAAGGAACTGACGAAACGCCGAATGCAAACATGACAGGGTCAAAAGGCTCATCTGTCAACCATACCCCCGTACTGATCAACGCAATGAATCCTAGTGCAATTTTAAGTATCAAACGTTCATTGTTACGCCTATCAAGCCCGGGCTTCAACTCGACTATCCACGGTAGTTGCCGGGGATTAAACGGTTTTTTTATAGTCCGGAATAATTCAGCATAATAGGCTTGTCGAGCGGACGGCTTTTTCAAAACTATTTTACTGCTATCGACAGGCAATGATGATTTGCTCATGAGTCCTCTTTAATAAAATGTCCTTAACCTTCAGAGCTCCAGATAACCGATCAAGGCTTTATCTTGATTTTTTGATGTTTAATAATAAGCCTTATTTGTGCATCAAATGGCACTTTTTCACCTCTTGATAAGCCGCTGTGATGAACTGTTGAGTCGCCAATCAAGACTTTTTCAACACTCACTGCGATTAATTTATAGGGTAAACCTTCAAAAAGTGCTTGTAATCGCCGTATAAAAACCGGGGCCGATAAGATGCGCGAAACAAAAAGGTTATCACTCCCGCTTAAACTGCGCCCGTTTTGAATATCCCAATCTGTGGAAGCAAGTGATGCTTCAATAAGATAATCGACCAGCCACGGATAATTGATTGCCCGACCCAGGTTGACACTGCGTATTGTCCAATCCAAGTTTGCCCATACGTTTAATTGGTTTTTAATCCCTTCACGTAAAGCTGTCTCGCTGACTAAACAGTGGCGATAGTCTCTACCTTCGAGCCGTACTCTGGCCTCTTGACTATTCACAGGTAACTCAATAATCAATTCGCATTCCTGCTGTTGCGCCAAAATCTGAGATTGAGGAAACAGGGCAAGCGTTAAAATCCATAACATAGCATTCATTTTTTTACCGTCATTTTAACTTCTCGCCTGCTTTGATTTAGGGTCGTAGGCGCTTGATTTCAAAGGACGAACCAATTCATCCCTTTTGCAGAAGCCTTTTCAATCAACCATCTACACCCAATTAAATAGAAAGAGGGTGAGCTGATACCTTAATTTTATGACTTAATTAAGCATCAACCTTGCAGAAAAAGGCAAGCAATCCTATGCTCAAATAACTGGTTTAATACGACTCACCTCCTCTTCCCATGTCCGATTTCGACCCAACATACGGCTACACCCTGGAACAATTGCTGCGTATCGAACCGCCAATACCGCCGGAGGATTTTGCAGCATTTTGGCAGTCGCGCTATCAAAAAGCCCTGCAGACAAAACCCAACGCGCGCCTCCTAGATAAAAATACCTTTCATGCTGATTTTGAGTGCTACGACTTGAAATACCGTTCCACAGACGCTGTCGAGATTGGCGGCTGGGCTTTGATCCCCAAACATAGTCAGGTCAGGCGGGGTATCATTGTCGGACACGGTTATGGGGGGCGGGATGAACCGGATTTCAATCTGCCTGTTTCTGAAGCGGCCTTTCTGTTTCCTTGCTTTCGAGGCCTGTCTAAAAGCGGGTGCGAAACGATTTCAAACAACCCCAGCGTTCATGTTTTACATAACATTGACAATAGGGATCGCTACATTTTAGGTGGTTGCGTGGAAGACCTTTGGCTTGGCGTGTCTGCATTGCTTGAGCTATTTCCATCCGTTGCCGGGCATATTAGCTATCTCGGCATCAGCTTCGGCGGCGGAATAGGCGCATTGGCATTACCGTGGGATGCTCGCATTCAGCTCGCACATTTCAACGTGCCCAGTTTCGGAAATAATCCGCTGCGCCTGCAATTACCGACCTGGGGCAGCGCGGCGGCGGTGCAAAACTATCAACAGCAACACGGCTCTATTCTCTCAACATTGAATTATTATGATGCCGCTATGTCTGCTCGTCACATCCAAGTACCCGTGCATATAGCAGCGGCCCTGGCTGACCCGGCGGTTGCTCCGCCAGGGCAATTCAGCATTTACAATGCGTTGCCTGGGGAGAAAAAGCTTTTCGTACTCGATGGTGGCCATTCTGAATACCCAAGACAGGTAGAGCAGGAGCGTGATTTGTTGTCAGAATTGCAGGTATTTTTCAGCCAATTATAAACTCACGCAATTGATAGCCCGGCTCATCGTTCAGTCAGGCTCTCATGCCCGTATTGCATAAGCGGGCTAAGGAAATAGTCAATCACCCGCCGTTTGCCGGTCTTGATCTCAACTGTAACCGCCATTCCGGGACTCAGATTCACCTCGGTTCCTTCTATATTCATCGTCGACCGGTCCATTTTGACTCTAGCCGAATAGATCAAGCCGCGTTTTTCATCATTGATGGCATCATGCGATACCGATGTTATCTTAGCGTGAAGGGTCCCGTATTTGGTGTATTGAAATGTTTCAATTTTAACTTCGGCGGCCTGATTACCGGTTACAAATCCTATGTCTTTATTTTCTATAAACGCTTCCACTTCAAGCGGATTATCATTTGGCACCACGGACATCAAAGGTTGTGCCGGTGTCACGACGCCGCCAACCGTATGAACTGACAGTTGCTGAACGGTGCCGTCTACCGGCGAGGTCAGCTTCATGAGCTTACTGCGCTGGGTGGCTTTGAGTAACTCTTGCACCAAAGTTTCAGCTTTTTGCTGCCCTTCGGTAATGCTGTCCAGTGTTATGCGTCGTGTTTCAGCAGCCAGTTCCGTCCGTTGTGCAAGCATCCCGGATTTCATGGCATCAATTTCCTTAAGCCGACTTTTGAGATTGGCAAGGTCGCCTTCCTGCTCAATCCGGTTTTGCTCCTGTTCCAAAAAGCCATGCCTGGATACAAAATTTCGTTCAACCAAATTTTTATAATCCTCCGCCCTCTGCCGCGCAATAGGCACAATCAGCTCCAGCTTGCGCACAAGTGTTTGGGTTGAATTCAATTCAGCTGCATGCCTAGCAATTTCCGAGTTGATCACAGCATTCTTGGCAATATATTCGCCAAATTGTGCCGCAAGCAATCGTTCAGCCTCCTGAAACTTAACCTCATCATTGACATCGATATCAGCATGACGATTTAAGCCGGGGGTTGTTCCTTTGTCGAGTGCAGACAGCATAGCCAAGCCGCGAGCAACTTGAAGCCGGGCACTGGTCAGATCACTTTGAAGACGTTGTTGATCAGCCAATGCGATGGTTGGGTCCAGTTCTATCAACACCTCGCCCGCCATTACAAACTGACCATCGCTCACATAAATAGCTTTAACTATGGCCGTTTCCAGCGACTGAATCGTCTTGATACGATCATTGGGAACAATTTTGCCCTGCGCGCTGGCAACCACATCAATCCTGCCGAAGACAGACCACAAAAATGTGAGCCCTGCAAATGCAATCAACACCCATGCTACAAGCCTGGGAGCAGGAGAAACCGGGGTTTCCTGCAATGCCAATGCCGCCGGAAGAAACTGAGTCTCATGCCGCAACCGTGTTTGAAGCTCATGATCAGCACGCTGTTCCCAGGCATACTGAAATACGGCGCCATAACGTTTGATTAAATCGCAAAATGCGTAGAAAGGTAAACGACTGCTCATGCCGTCATCCCTGTTGCAAACTGAACAATCGTGAATAATACCCCGCTTCACAGGACAATAATTCGCTATGAGTGCCTTCTTCAACGATTTGTCCGCGATCCATCACGATGATGCGATTCGCATCTCTTACTGCACTTAGCCTGTGCGCAATAATAATGACAGTGCGTCCTTTACTGATCGCTTTCATATTGAGCTGAATGATCTGCTCGCTCTCGTAATCCAGCGCACTGGTGGCTTCGTCAAAAATCAGAATTCTAGGGTTACCTATCAAGGCGCGGGCTATAGCAATGCGTTGGCGTTGGCCTCCCGAAAGTGTCGAGCCATGCTCACCGACGGGGGTGTCATAACCTTCCGGCAAATCCAAAATAAAACCATGCGCGCCGGAGAGTTTGGCCATATGAATTATCTTTTCAATCGGCGCACCGGGATCGGAAAGGGCAATATTGTCACGGATGCTTCGATTGAACAGGACATTCTCCTGTAACACTACCCCGATTTGTCTGCGTAACGACGACGCATCCGCCAATGCCAAATCCATACCATCGACAAGCACTCGGCCTCGTTCAGGCACATAAAGCCGCTGCATCAGTTTCGCCAGCGTACTCTTGCCTGACCCGGAATGTCCGACCACGCCAATGACTTCACCGGGGGATATATCTAAGCGGATATTTTTAAGCACTTCCGGTCCGCCTGGGGTGTACCGGAAAACAACATCATCCAAAGTCAGTCGGCCATTCACCGGCGGTAACGCGCTTTTATTGCCTGCAACCTCGGTTCGTGTATTAAGAATATCGCCTAAGCGCTCCATCGAAATCCCAATCTGCTGAAAATCAGTCCACAATGACGCCAACCGGATCACCGGCTGCGCCACTTGACCTGCCAACATGTTGAATGCAATCAACTGCCCTACAGTCAATTGGCCCTCAATCACAAGCCTGGCACCCAAATACATCGTAGCAACCGTAACCAGCTTGCTAATTAAAGTAACCCCACTGTTTGCAAAAGTCCCCACTGTGGCCGCTCGAAAACTTGAGGATACATAAGCGGCGAGTTGATTATCCCATTGACGCAGCCACTGCGGTTCCACCGCCATACTTTTTAACGTGTCGATACCGCTGATGGTTTCAACCAAAAATGCCTGGTTTTCAGCGTTTCGGTTGAATTTTTCGTGTAATCTGGCGCGTAAAAGCGGCGTAAAAAGGACTGACAAAATTATGTAGCAAGGCAACGAGGCTATTACAATCAAGGTCAACCAGCCGCTGTAAAGCAACATTACACTGATGAATACCACTGAAAACCCTAAATCCAATATTAATGTAATGGAATTACCGGTTAGAAAAGAACGAATATTTTCCAGCTCGCGTGTCCTGGCGACAGAATCACCCACCCGTCTGGCTTGAAAATAAGCGATCGGCAAATTCAGCAGATGCCTGAATAGCCTTGCTCCCAGTTCCACATCCATGCGACTGGTGGTATGAGAAAACACATAGCTGCGCAAGGCAGCAAGCGATACCTCAAATAAAATCACAACAGCCAATCCGATGGCGATGACATCCAAGGTAGCAAAGCCTTTATGCACCAATACCTTATCCATTACCACCTGAAAAAACAGCGGCGTAATCAGCGCAAAACATTGCAGCACTAGACTGACCAGCAGGACTTCGGCCAGCAGTTTTCGATATTTGACGACAGCGGGAATAAACCAAGTAAAGTCAAATTTCCTGAAATCGCCGCCCAAAGACGCGCGTGAGGTCAACAAGATTAGCTCTCCTGACCAACATGACTGAAACTCGGCTAAGTTCAGCGTTTTAGGGCGACCTTCTTCAGGTGACTGGATTAGCACCTGATTGCCTTCGCAGCGCGCTAAAATAAAAAAATTGCCCGCCCCGCCTACCGCAATGGCCGGTAAAGGCGTTTTTTCGAGCCGGTTCAATCCCGTTTTGATCAGCTTGGCTTTCAAATGCAGATGCTTGGCTGCCAGTAATAACTCGGCGACACCAAATAGCCTGCCCTTTTCTGAAAATTCATGTGCCAATTGATCCGGGTCGGCTCCGACGCCGTGCAGCCGTGCCATCATGACCAGACAAGTCAATCCGGTATCAAGCTTTGAGTGTGGCTCTGGAGATTCCACCGCATAAGCACTGGTGGCCGATGATGGGGTTTCGTGAGACGCTTGATCGATTGATTTATACATGATTGATCCGATCCTTATGACAGATGCAAACCGGCAACAGTGCTTTCGCTGCCCGCTGAAGGGATTATGCCCACTTCTCAAACCATACCTGACACATGATGCCAGGCATTATTTGCCCAAAACCTCAGGTCCCGGTGTACTTCGTCATCGTGCCATGCATGGCTGAATCGTTAATGCGAATTCGCAGCGATCAGCGGCGTTGGAATAGTTAGCTATTCGGGAACAAGGTCAATCTGAAATTTAACAGAAAAAATAAGAAAATATGTAGGCACAAACTCTAACGCACAAACTTAGTCTATACGCTTTTTATAGTGCTGCATTGGGATCAGACAAAAAGCGTGAGAATAGCCTCACACTTTTCGCTTTTGATTGTCAAAGGATTAGGATGAATACAAAAATGGATTGATTTACAAGGGGGTAATGACTCATTCTGAACAATAATAATCGCCATTCAACTTAAAACACGCTGCAGACTTTGAGTAAAGAGAGCAGACAGCATGGCTATTGACCGGACAGTCAATTGATCAATACTCTTTTTTCTTTTGTTTCCCGGCAAGGCAAGCCGTTGTTATTTCTGATCAATAAATGGTTGCCGCTTGGGGTCTGATAATACACATGACTTCATACGCTTGAAATAATGCGTCATCTATCGCACCTTGGATGACATTGGGTGTTAATTTCAGGTAGCTCAGCACGTCTGAATTCAAGGTCGGTTCGAGAATATCGAAATTAAAATCGAATTTGGCGCAAGGCTCTATGCTATTCACAATTTTTCTAGCCACATTAATAATGCAGGCATCTTCTCGTGGGGTATTGGCTTTAAGAGGATCCAATTGAAACTCGATCAACTCCCAAATGTTGGGTGGTAATTTCCATTGTTTAAGTAATTCCGCGCCCAGATCAGCATAGTTAAAGCCAAAGTGCTCTATTTCTGCCGCAGTCATCACTTCATCGCCCTGCTCTTTAAGCTCAAGAATTTCAGCTGATTCTCGGGGATAAGTCGAAAAAAACACCAGTTTACCTATACTGCTTAATAAGCCGGCAATAAAAAAACGCTCCTGATCCGGATGTTTCAGTCGTTTGGCCAGGTTTCTGGACAATACCCCACAAGTGACACTGTGGTACCAGAACACATCCATATCGACCAATTCAGCAGGAATCCCTTTAAAGCGGGTTGTTACAGAGGTTGCCATGACAATATTTCGTAATTCATTAAAGCCGACCAGAGTGATAGCCCGTGAAACGGTATCTATTTTTCCCGGCATACCGAAGTAGGCACTGTTGACTACTTTAAGAATATTGGCGGTCAATGCGGGATCGTTGATAATGACACCCTCGAGCTCGAGAATGGAAGGCTCCGGAACCGTCAGCAATTCGTTAACGCGTAATGCGATTTCCGGAAGCGAAAACAGAGACCTGACCTGTTTAACTAATTGTATGGCATCCATTGAGAACCTCTTTATTACTTTAACTATTGAATTAACTCTTTATTTTTACCAAAAGCATAAGAAACACCTATGTCCCTATATTCTAGAAAAGAGCCGTTGCTGTCTGTGATCCTTTATCAAGGCGACTATCAGCCTAAGGACTTTATGTGAAAACAATAGCAGGTTGCCTTACACTTTTTTTATTTATTTCGGAGTCACCCGTGAGCGCTCAAACAATAAACACCCGTATCGAAGATCAGGTTCTTGATTTATTATCAAAAATGACCCTGGAAGAAAAAGTTGGGCAAATGACGCAGGTTGACTTTACCGTAATCGGAATACCACCCGAGCAAAACCCAAGCTTTCCGATCGACCCACAAAAGCTTGAAGAGGCGGTCTTGAATCATCATGTGGGATCCATTCTCAATACTCCGTTTACGCCCGACAACAAAGCACAATCGATTGAAACCTGGCGAAAAATGATGATGACCCTTCGCGATGTTTCACTTAAAACCCGGCTAAAAATCCCGGTCATGTACGGTATAGATGCCATCCATGGGGCCTCCTATACCCAAAATTCGACTCTATTCCCGCAAGCCATCAATATGGCGGCTACATTCAATGCCGAATTAGCTTATCAAGAGGGGGAGATAACCGCCCGGGAAGTCCGTGCGTCGGGTTTACACTGGAATTTCTCTCCGGTAATGGATATTGGCAGACAGCCTCTTTGGCCGCGTTTATGGGAAACCTATGGTGAAGACGTCCATTTATCTAGCGTCATGGGTTCGGCCTATATCCAAGGTCATCAGGGAAATGACTTTTCGGCGCCAGACAAGGCGCCCACCTGTTTAAAGCATTTTGTCGGATACAGTTTTCCTATTAACGGCAAAGACCGCTCGCCCGCCTGGATAGGCGAAAGAATGCTGCGTGAATATTTTTTACCGGCTTTTGAGGCTGGTATCAAGCAAGGCGCGCCAACCATCATGATTAACTCGGCTGAAGTCGATGGTATTCCAGGACATGCCAACCACCATTATTTAACTACAATTCTCCGAGATGAACTGGGTTTTAAAGGGTTCACCGTTTCAGATTGGGCAGATATCAATCGTCTTTATACGCGTGACAAGTTGGCAGCCTCTCCGAAAGAAGCCGTAAAAATGGCGGTAATGGCCGGTATAGATATGAGCATGGTGCCCTTTGACTTTTCTTTTTATGATTTACTGCTGGATTTGGCTCGGTCCGGCGAAGTGCCTTTATCTCGTATCGATGAGGCGGTCTCTCGTATTCTGACGGTCAAATATCAAAGTGGCTTATTCGACTTTGACCGCCCTATGCCCGATCCAAAGGATCATTTTGCGACACCCCAGGCGCTTGAGATAAATCGACAGGCAGCTCATGAATCCATCGTTTTGGCAAAAAACAGTGACCACGTATTGCCCCTGAAAAAAGACGCTCGCATTCTGGTCACAGGGCCTACCGCCAATTTATTGAGCGTCCTTAACGGAGGCTGGACTATCACATGGCAAGGCGATGCAGAGGAATTGTACCCTCAAGAAAAATCAACCGTATTAGAGGCGATTCGTAATAAATCTTCAGGAACGGTCACCTATATAGGCGGGCAATCGTTTGATGATGAGATTGATATCGACAGGGCGGTAAGTGAGGCGGCCAACCATGAATTCATCTTACTGTGTCTTGGCGAAAAGCCCTATACCGAAACACCGGGCAATATCGATTCATTGCTGCTTGAGCCTCGGCAACAAAAGTTGGCAGAAGCTCTGCTGAAAACCGGCAAACCGGTTATCTTGCTGACTTTGGGCGGTCGTCCCCGAGTCATTACGGCACTGGCCGAAAAAGCTGCGGGGGTTATTCTGGGTTTCTTGCCGGGCATGGAAGGTGGAGAGGCCATTGCCGACATTCTGTTCGGCGACTATAACCCGAACGGCAAACTGCCTATTACTTACCCCAGAAACACCAATGATATCGTGCTCTACGATCACAAACCCATAGAGGCATTCGAATGGAATGTCTATAACCCTCTCTACCCCTTCGGCCATGGATTAAGCTATACCCAGTTTGAAACCGCCGGCCTGACGCTGGATAAACAGCAGCTTAAAATGGGGGAAAGTCTGAATATCAGCGTCACTGTCAAAAATACCGGGAACCGGGCCGGCAAAGAAACGGTTTTGTTATATTTAAACGATGTCGCCGCATCGGTCTCCCGGCCCGTCAAACAGCTTAAAGCCTTTAAAAAAATCGAATTGGCTCCGGGACAACAAAAAACAGTAACCTTAACCTTGATGTCGGATGATTTGTCCTTTATCGGAGTTAATCTGAAACGCATCATCGAACCCGGGGAGTTCAATGTCATGATAGGCAATGAATCGAGATCGTTTACCTTAATTAACTCTGCAGAATCTTCCCTTTAGGAACACTCATGTCGCTTTTTAACGGCCCTAACAAAACTTCGTTCCATAATCATCAAAACCGGGCAACCCTGACATTGTTGACTTCCTTGTTTTTCATTTGGGGTTTTATCACCTGTTTGAATGACATCCTGATTCCACATTTGAAATCGTTGTTTACGCTCAGTTATACCCAGGTCATGATGGTTCAGTTTTGCTTTTTTACCGCCTATTTACTCGTTTCGATGCCTAGCGGTTATCTGGTCAAAAGAATCGGCTATAAAGGCGCCATCGTCAGCGGCTTGGCAATCGCAGGCTTTGGTTGCCTGCTGTTTTATCCGGCTGCGGCACTGAGGATGTATTGGTTGTTCCTGTCAGCGTTTTTTGTATTGGCATCCGGAATCACCCTTTTGCAAGTCGCCGCAAATCCTTACGTCACCCAATTAGGGAGTCCTGAAACCTCGTCCAGCCGACTAACGCTGACCCAGGCATTTAATTCTCTGGGAACCACTGTAGCACCTTATTTTGGAGCGACTTTTATTCTGAGCAATACACTTATCACTAATTCTGCCGTTAACCCTTCCGCAATAGCCTCTCAGCAAGCTATCGAAGCAGCCGCTGTTCAAAATCCGTATTTATTGATATCGCTGATATTATTCAGTACAGCCTTGGTCTGCCAACTGTTTAAATGGCCGGACCTAAGCCTGGATCAAGCCTCATCACCTATTGATACGGCTTTGGTTGCCGTAAAAAATGAAAGCGGCGTTTGGCAGGAAAGACATCTTATTTTAGGCGCCATCGCGATTTTTCTGTATGTAGGCGCTGAAGTGTCAATCGGTAGTTTTATGGTCAACTTTTTATCCGAACCTGCAATTACCGGCCTGCCTAATCATGAAGCAGCTGGCTACCTTTCCATTTACTGGGGCGGTGCCATGATTGGACGCTTTTTAGGCGCGGCCATCATGGAAAAAGTCAAACCCAACAAAGTATTGGCATTTCATGCAGTGGCCGCGGCGTTATTGGTTACGGTAGTTATTTTTGGTAGCGGTAAAGTGGCCATGATTGCCATTTTATCAGTCGGCCTTTGCAACTCGATTATGTTTCCCACCATTTTTTCGTTGGGAATTAAGAATTTGGGGGCTTTGACCGAGCAGGGTTCCGGAATTTTATGCGCGGCTATTGTGGGAGGTGCCATAGTTCCTGTTCTTCAGGGCCTGCTGGCAGACACCTTTGGCATACAGCGCGCCTTTGCTTTGGCATGCCTGTGTTATCTCTACATTGCTTACTATGGTTGGTCAGGTCACACCGTTAAGACATGAGTTGCATCAGCGATTGCGCGCGCCAGGCCAAGCCTTTGGTCAAATCCAGCCAGGACGATTTATGCCTCTGGTAGCTCAGTATCAACTCAGTCTGGTAAGTCAGTTTATTGTCGTTTTTAACTGTACTTAAAATAAATTGAGCATTTTTATCATCCGAACTGCCGTCTTTAAAATCATCGGGTAACTTAAAATTTACCCGTCCGGACAAATCTGTCCGGCCTTGGAGACGCGAGCCATTGGTTGTCTCAAGCAATACGGGGGTATTCGCCATAGGTTCGCCTTCCAAACTGACACTGAAAGTATAAGGCTGACTACTTTCATAGCCTGTTTCAGGCTTTGGCAATACTCTGGGTTCTATTTGCAGAGGCGATTTAACTACAGCAATCAAATCATCGGACGAGGCTTCAATATCGCGTCCTTCCAGAAAAAAATACCGTGTTTGCGTTCGTATCAACTTACCTTGCTGATGCTGGGTCACCAATGCGTGGTAGCCCTTTATTTCCGTATTGGGCAATAAAAGCATGCCTGAAAAAACGGATAAATAATTTTTGGTAAGACTCGGGGTCCAAAAGGCGACCCGCCCTGATGAATCAAGCTCAATACTCATTTTCTCTTGATTTTGCAAGTCTGAACCTGCCAACTCCTTAACTTTGACCTTCACCTCAGATATAACTTGAGGGGTCGTTGTCGTCAGAGCAATCATAACCAGTGTCAGGAGAATTTTGTTCATACCCATACCTTTTTCTTTTAGCCACAATAAAAAGATTGCAGACTTTAATTATCACTTCTTAATTGTTCCGCACAATAAAACCGAGTATCAAATTTTCCTCATTTTGTTAAATACCTAATGAAGAAAGCGTTAAGGTACCGCTCTTTAAATGGCTCTGTCCTTCCCTTAACCTGATAAAAATTATAAATAGCTCTCTAATTCTACTTTTTAAGATTTCAGGTTTCATATGACCGAAGGTCGTCATTCCGGCATGGATTGCCGGAACCGTCAGACCGCGCAGCGAATCCAGGCGCCATGGGAGGATTCGAAGCTCGCCATCCATGGCACTGGATACCCGCTTCACGCCGGGTATGACGGTCTTTCTTCTAATCTGACAAAGTAGAACTAACTTAGCTATAAACACTTTACTTAAAAAATATTACAGCAATATTTAAACCATTATTAAACAACGTTAGCTAAAGTCGCCGTCATCAGGGTTTAAACGCTCAAAATGCAACCCAAATAAATTAAACTATGTTATCTAACGATAGAATTAAAATTTTTTGGCCCTATCCCACACTTCCTTAAGACACGTTTTTTGATAAAAACGCCCACTAAATGTGCATTGCGGCTTCATTATGAGGCATTTTCACAACCCAATAACCCTGCAAAATAAGTTAACCTAAAAAGTATCTGCTTACCCCCTCCCATTTTAGTGGGTGTAGGTGCTTGATTGAAAAGGCTTCTGCAACAGGGATGTTGCAGAGAGCTACAGGGACGTATTGATGCGTCCTTTGAAATCAAGCATCTACACCCTTAATTCAAAGCGGGCGAGTAGTTACCCTAAAAAACTCATTACTATTAATTTAAAAACCATTGTAACGATTTTGTGAAGGCCTGGACTTCGTTACCAGGTAATGGCTTACAAAATAAAAAACCTTGCCCGCAATCGCAACCGTATTTTTGGAGTGTATCCAACTGATCTTGTGTTTCTACCCCTTTGGCGACAACTGCCTTGCCAACAGGCAGAGCGGTTCGAATGACGTCCTGAATAAATTTAACACTCTCCGTATCACCGGGAATGTTCCTTAATAATCTGCGGTCCAACTTTATCAAATCAACCGGCAGTTCTGCGAGAGACTTTAAACCGGTAAATGTCTGCCCCCCAAAGTCATCTATACAGACAGTGACGCCAGCTTTCTTCAACAAAGCAATTTCAGTTGTCAAAGCACTGTAATCATTCAAAAATGCAGATTCCTTCAGATCGATAGTAAACCAGGCGGGATTTACTTTTAACTGCTCGAGCTGAGTCAGTATTTTGCCTGCCCAATTCGGCGAGTTGATCTCGCTCAAAGCCAGATTAACACTCATTTTTGGAGGTCTTATCTTTTCAGAATTCCAAATCAAAAGCTGCGCACAGACCTGGCTGAACATCCATTGAGTGATACTTCCTATATAACCTTTTTGCTCGGCCAAAGGCAAAAAGTCAATGGGGCCTATGGCACCCAACACGGGATGATTCCAGCGGATGAGGGCTTCATAGCCCACTATTTGATTGTTTGAAAGTGAATGATAGGTCTGATAGTACAAGGAAAATTGAGACGTTGGGCATTTCACAGATCCGGCTGAAAACTCATTTTTTTCATTTGATTGACTGAACCGTACCGCTTTAGCCAAATCTTCGGCAAGTTGAGCCTGACTGACTTGTAACTCCTGCATCTCTTTTGTATAAAAAGCGAAGCCAAGTTTCTTATCTTTGGCCGAATACATAGCCGTATCGGCGTAATTGATCAATGTCTCCCCATCGGTTGTATGCTCCGGATAAACGGCAACGCCGATACTGGCACCCAAGGTCAGAATATGCTCGTCAACATAATAGGGCAGCAAAAGAATCTTAAGCAGTTTTTCAGCGACCCTGATCGCGGCATCAGCGTCTGTTTCGGGCAACAATAACAGAAATTCATCCCCCCCCATGCGCGCGGCGACATCGGAATCGCGCAGCACTGAAACCATTCGTTTTGCCGTTTCTTTAAGGACTTCATCACCGGCAGAATGTCCGTAACTGTCATTTACGGATTTGAAACGATCAAGATCCAGATAAAACAGAGATACTGACCATTTATTTCTGTGGGCCAGATTTAACGTTTGTTGAAGCCGATCAGAAAACAGGCGGCGATTGGCTAAACCGGTTAACTCATCGTAATAAGACAACGAAGTTAGAATTTCCTGAGCCTCTCTTCTGGCGGTGACATCATGGGCAATGGTATCAACACCGATACAATCGCCTTTTTCGTTGTATACGGGTGTATTGAGAAGCTCAAGCCAGTGTAAGTCGCCATTGGCATGATAGATTTCAATCTGGTAAACAGGTTGCAACTCCCCTTGAATACACTGCGCCAGCTTTTCTTGAATTTTTTGATTGACCGGATTATCAGACAGGTAATCTTTAAAATCGGCCTTAAACTCGTCTTGATTAAAGCCCAAAATCGAAGTTACCGAAGGGCTTACATAAGTAAATCTGCCCTCAAGATCCTGCCTGTAAAAAAAATATTCATCCCGAAGATTTTCCACCAAACTGCGAAATTTTTGCTCGCTGACGCGCAACTCCGATGTCCTCTGAACAACCAGCGCTTCCAATGCCATTTGAAGCTCTTGTAATTTTTTGTTGGCTAAAAGGGCTTCCTGATTGGATAGCTCGATTTTTTTATTTTGCCTTCTTATCTGTATAAGCCATGAAATCAGCAAGATCAGGACAATCAACATCGCTCCCAATAGTTTGGCAATAAAAGCAAAATCAACCATCGGTTCGGCCTGGGGCACCCATTTATCAAAGATGGCCTGCTTTTCATCTGCTGACAGGGAATCCAGGCCTTTACGAAGAATTTCCGCAAGCACCGGCCAATCTTTTCTAACTGCTATACTCTCATTCGCGCTGTTGTGATCGTAAAAAGTCACCACTTTAAGGCTGGGAAATAAACCGCGCTGAGAGAGAAAATACCCGACACCGGAAAATCCGATAAAGGCTTCGGCTTTACCGGTATCGACAGACTCCAGTCCCTCAGTAATGCTCCCGACAAAAAAAGGAGTAAGCGAAGGAAACTCCTCTAAAACACGATCCACGTACTGATAATTTCTGAGCAGCGCAACCGTCTTACCTGCGACATCCGCCCGACTGTTAATGCCTTTAATATCTTTTCTGGCAATAATGACCAGCGATTTGGACAGATAAGGCTGAGTGAAATTAAACCATTCTCGTCTTTCCGGACGATCAACCATCGTCGCTACTGCATCTATATTTTTAGCTGCGGCGGCATCATAAAGCTCATTCCAGGAATTATAGGGAACCACCTCGATGTTGATAGACAAACGCTCGCTGATGAGTTTGATGATGTCTATAGCAACGCCTTCAATTTGGCCGCTATCTCCAACAAAACTGTAGGGAGGAAAATCGCTATCAAAACCCACACGAACAGTTTTGTGCCGGCTCAACCAGACAAGTTCATTAGGGGTAAGTTTAATTCTTGATACGGTTTGAACTCGCGTTTCTTGGGTATCAGTCAGCGCCGCTAATGACAGGGATGAAAAAGCGATTGATAGTATTAAAGTAAGTACGCGCACAATGGAAGTTTTTTCCAATTTATTAAGACCATAACGCCGCTCATCGCCAAGAATAAACAGCTCAGACAAAATCGAAGTATAGTCATTTCCATTGGCTAGTTAAATTTAATCCAGGGTTTCATCTAAATTATCCTGTCCTTACTGTAAAAATTAGGGCGGCAGTTTGGTAGGGTGACCAAGCGGACAGCGCACCCACCTTCAACGGCATCGGAGGATGGAGGATGCGGTTTTATCCGCTCTAAAACGGTCTTTCATTTGCCTGGGCGATTGCCAGTCCATCCTGAGCACCAGGTTAAATAAACACAACAGACATTTAAAGACAATAGAACTGATCTGACTTTCTTTAAAAAAAAGCTAACGAAACAGCCAGTTTGCCCTGCTTTGAGGGAAATTTGAGCTAAAAAAACCAGCGAAGACGCTGGTTTTTTGAGAAGGAAATTACCAAACCCATCCTTCCCCGGAGTGATTCAGTCTCAGCAACAGCAATATACTGTCGCTTAAATGTTGTTGAGGCAAGCTCAGTCATAACGAGAGAGCTTGTCCTGTCCCCTATCCGGCTAAAGCCTACACTTCATGATAGATCTTCGCGCCTTCCTGCAAAAACTCTTTTGATTTTTCATCCATACCTTTTAACAAAGCCTCTTCATCGGCTAGACCTTTCGCCTTAGCATAATCACGCACATCCTGACTGATTTTCATCGAGCAGAAATGAGGCCCGCACATCGAGCAAAAATGGGCGACTTTGGCTGTGTGCTGAGGCAAAGTTTCATCATGGAAGCTACGCGCCTTCTCAGGATCCAGGCCGATATTAAACTGGTCTTCCCAGCGAAACTCAAAGCGTGCTTTCGACATGGCATTATCGCGCGCTTGTGCACCCGGATGCCCTTTTGCCAAATCGGCAGCATGCGCAGCAATCTTATAGGTGACAATACCTTCCCGGACATCTTGTTTATTCGGTAAACCCAGATGTTCTTTCTGAGTGACGTAACACAACATCGCACACCCATACCAGCCGATATTGGCCGCACCAATCGCCGAAGTAATATGATCATAGCCCGGAGCAATATCCGTAGTTAAAGGACCCAATGTATAAAAAGGCGCTTCATCGCACTCTTGCAGTTGTTTTTCCATGTTGATTTTAACCATGTGTAACGGCACATGACCCGGTCCTTCAATCATGGTCTGAACATCATGTTTCCAGGCAATTTTGGTCAGTTCGCCCAATGTTTCAAGCTCTGCAAACTGGGCTGCGTCATTGGCGTCGTAAATTGACCCTGGGCGCAAACCGTCCCCCAACGAGAAGGAAACATCATAGGCCTTCATGATTTCGCAAATATCTTCAAAATGCGTGTATAAAAAACTTTCCGTGTGATGCGCTAAACACCATTTAGCCATGATAGAACCACCGCGGGACACGATGCCCGTCATCCGCTTGGCAGTTAACGGCACATGTTGCAACCTGACTCCGGCGTGGATCGTAAAATAATCGACGCCTTGCTCCGCTTGCTCGATCAAGGTATCCCGGAAAATTTCCCAGGTCAGTTCTTCCGCTTTACCATTCACTTTTTCCAGTGCCTGATAAATAGGCACCGTACCGATGGGGACCGGAGAATTTCTCAGAATCCATTCGCGGGTTTCATGGATATGTTTCCCTGTTGATAAATCCATAATCGTATCGCCGCCCCAACGGATGCCCCACAGCATTTTTTCAACTTCTTCTTCAATAGAAGACGTAACCGCAGAATTACCCAGATTTCCGTTGATTTTAACCAGGAAATTACGCCCGATGATCATCGGCTCCAATTCAGGGTGGTTAATATTGGCCGGAATGATAGCCCGCCCTCTGGCGACTTCATCACGCACAAATTCCGGGGTTATGATAGCAGGAATAGACGCGCCAAAAGACTCGCCGGGGTGTTGATCTTTCCATAATTCTTTCATTTCCTCCATGCGTTGATTTTCCCTAATCGCAACAAACTCCATTTCAGGCGTGACGATGCCCTGCCTTGCATAGTGCATCTGACTGACATTAGCTCCAGCTTTCGCTCTACGCGGTTTGCGAATCAACTCAAAGCGCAAATGCGACGTAGCCGGATCATGCAAACGCTCATGGCCGTATTCTGATGTGGGTCCGTCAAGCAACTCGGTATCACCACGCTCTTCAATCCAGGCCGTTCTGACTGATTGCAAGCCTTTTAACAGGTTTACCTCAACAGCAGGATCGGTATAAACACCGGAAGTATCGTAAACATAAAGGGGGGGATTGGTTTCTGTACCAAAATGAGCCGGGGTATCGGATAAATTAATTTTCCGCATCGGCACCCTGATATCCGGGCGACTCCCTTCTACATAGATTTTCTCGGAAGCCGGGTAAGGCTCAATTTTGACACTGCTGACAGTTGCGGATGGGATTTCTTGTCGGACTGCGCTCACGCTTATCTCCTAAATCATTTGATAAATCAGGGCGCTGGGAAGATGGCTTCCCTACGCCGGTATTAGCCGGAGTCAGGTTCAAAGGGTTTTTCTCAGCAACAAGACAAATCCTGAAGCACCCCTAGCCTTACGGTTATAGGTTTAAACTAAAGGATAATCAGGCATATTGCAAGCTTGAAAAAGGGTTTAAGGCTCATAAACTGTTCTTTCAAGGCCCCACAATTTCAAATTTTGGTTAAGCTCAGGGCACGGATTACCTGATTAAAGAACATATCGGTTTCACTTCCCAAGCCTGTTTAATCCGATTTAGGCATACATACCGCAGACCCATCCGTGGATTCATGAAGGCAGCTTTGCAAGCAAGCAATTATGACAGTTTGATGAACTGTATTACGGATAACTGCAACCCCCTCATTTATAGTGATTTTCTGCATCTGTTTTTCCATTAGGATAAAATGCCCCGCAAATTAGCAGCCCCGAGGTGTAAACAGATGGACTTAAAAAACATCAACCAAATTGAAGAAGCAAGCACATTAACCAAAAAGGATCTGATCAGATTGGGACTTGCGGTCATTTTTATGATCTTTGTTTCCTTGTACGTAGGCAACATCACTGACCAGGTTGCAGGCCATAATCTCCTTATTGTTGCGGCTGTGATCGGTGGCTATATGGCCCTTAACATAGGTGCCAACGATGTTGCCAATAATGTCGGTCCCGCTGTCGGCTCCAATGCGTTGACATTAACCGGGGCAATCATCATAGCTGCCATTTTTGAAGCCTCAGGCGCCATCATAGCGGGTGGGGAAGTAGTCAGTACCATTAAAGACGGCATCATTAATCCCGAGCAGATTAAAAATACCGATACCTTTATCTGGCTGATGATGGCTGCGCTTCTGGCTGCGGCTCTTTGGTTAAATATAGCAACCGCCTTAAACGCTCCCGTATCAACGACACATTCCATAGTGGGCGGCATATTAGGGTCCGGCATTGCTGCCGGAGGCACATCGATTGTCAATTGGCCCGTACTTGTTCAAATCATAACCAGCTGGGTCGTTTCACCGATACTGGGCGGCTTTTTTGCGGCCCTGTTTTTATTCCTGATCAAAAGAAAAATCACTTACCAGCCTGATATGCTCACTGCTGCGAATAAGTTTGTACCCCTGTTGGTGAGCTTTATGGCGTGGGCTTTTTCAACTTATTTGATCATGAAAGGCCTGAAAAACATCTGGAAGGTTGATGTAATTACCGCAACAACACTGGGCTTAGCTATTGCCATAGCAACTTATTTCATCACAAAACCTTTGATAACCCATAAATCAAAAGCGTTGGAATCCACTAAAGCCAGCGTCAATTCATTGTTCACAATTCCCTTGATCTGTTCGGCGGCTTTACTCAGCTTTGCCCATGGCGCAAATGATGTCGCCAATGCAGTAGGGCCTCTTGCCGCTATCAATGATGCGTTGGTAAGTCATGATGTGGCAAGCAAAGCATCGATACCCCTGTGGGTCATGTTTGTGGGTGCCGTCGGTATATCGCTGGGACTTGCGCTGTATGGACCCAAACTGATTCGCACCGTTGGCAGCGAAATTACGGAACTCGACAAAATGCGCGCGTTTTGTATTGCGATGTCAGCCGCCATCACCGTGATATTTGCCAGCCAGTTAGGACTTCCGATCAGTTCAACCCATACCGCCGTAGGCGCTGTTTTCGGCGTGGGTTTTTTACGCGAATACCTGAAACACAGTAACGCCAAGCGAATGGAGGAAATCAGAGCGCATCACGAGCATGATGCCCCGGAAAAAATTGCCGCCTTCTTAAACGAGTTTAAAAAAGCATCGATCGATAAAAAAGGCTTAATGTTGAAAGAACTGAAACAACAAGCCAAAATCGAACAAGAGCATTCCTTGTTAACCAAAAAAGAACGAAAAAGCCTCAAAAAAGTCTATCGCCAGGAATTAGTCAAACGTTCGCATCTTTATAAAATTGCGGCAGCCTGGCTCATCACTGTGCCTTTATCGGCTCTGCTTGCGGGTATTTTATTTTTTACTATCAGAGGCATCATGCTGCCTTGATACGGATCTTCACCCGACGGGATGATTTAACCATGGGGCTTGACGGCGGCATCCCTGCTGCCGACAGCCCTGCAAAACATACGCCCCCTTTTTTGATCATTAAACCGGGAATTGCTGGTACCGGCTAACTGAATTATCAAAAACTCAGACAATGCGTTACCCCTGCTTGAGCCATTAATAAAGAATTGAATACTCAGCCAAACGGCAGCTGAGTGGCCTAAATTCACCTAAGGTCTGTTACTTGCTTGTAAATTGCCCGCTTTCTAATAAACTTGATTTAGTTCACACTTTCCGGATTAAATCAGGTGCAGTTTGTAAACAGACTTTTCGGCAAAAAACAGATCTCATTGGGTATCGTAGGCCTCAGCCTTTTACCTAACGGCATCAGCATTGCCATATCCCAATACAATGAGAGCAATGAACTAAGACTGGTTCATTGCGAATTCATAGCCACAGACCAACCGCCGGATTTAACCGTTGCCTTAGCCGGCTTGTTCCAACTGTATCCTTTGGACCGTTTCGATTGCCATCTGGTTTTAACGCTTGATAATTACCGGCATATCCAACATAGAAGCGCCACCGGTCGCCGATAACGAACTCACCGAAGCCATACGCTGGAAAATCCAGGACTTGATCGATTTTCCGGTGGATAAAGCGGTTATCGACTATTTCTCATCACCGCCAACCGGGCGCGTCAACAGCGGAAAATCCCTGGATATTATCGCAAGCCCCATCGATACGATTAAAAATCAGGTCGAGCTTTGCAAAAAAGCCAATCTTAATATCAAGGTAATCGATATTCAGGAAACCTCTTTACGAAATTTAGCTGCATTACTGCCCGAAAACGAACGAGGCGTTGCCATTTTGTATCTGCAGGACAGCAACGGCATGATCATCCTGCAAAAACAAGCCACTATTTATCTCTCCCGCAAATTTAATACCGGCATAGATAAACTGGGACTGGCCAACAGTACGTCTGGCAATGACCGAGCAAAATCCGAACAAAGCTCTCTGGCACTGGAAATCCAGCGTTCACTGGATTATGTAGAAAGCGTATACGGCATCCCCCCTTTTTCCGGATTAGCGGTCATACCCATCGCCCAAAATACACAAAGTCTTTTGGAAATCTTGAACGACCATCACGGCATTACCGCACGCATTATGGACCTTTCCACCATCTTGGACAGCGACATCATGCTGGACGACCTGACACAATCGCTATGCGCCCCTGTGATCGGCGCAACCTGGCGTTATACCGTTGAGAAACTATGCTCCAGCAAGTAAATCTTTATCAGGATATTGTCAAACCGAATGGAGATAAAATCCGGTTGCCCCTCTACGGGTCCTTATTTCTGACGGGCTTGATACTGATAATCGGCATGACATTGCACGCCGTCTGGACAAACTATTCACTCAATACCTCAATCGCATCCGCCCAGCAGCAACTCAAGATCGAAACATATCACGTAGACCAATTGATTGCCCAGTTGCCTCCCGAGAAAGAAGAGGCGCGGACACGGCTGGAAATAGAACGCTATCAAGTTCAATTGAAAGAATTGAGTCAAAGCCTGCAATTGCTTAAATCAGACAACGCCATGCAAACCCAGGGTTTCTCTGGTTATTTTAACGCCTTAAGCAACCAGGGTTTTCAGGGGCTCTGGCTAAAACACATTTATCTCAGTGCCGAGCCGCCGCTTTTCAAATTTGAGGGCAGCACGCTAAAACCCAAATTAATCGCACGTTTCATCCAGAAACTGCAAAAGGAATCCATCTTTCAAGGCCAGCATTTTTCTTCATTGACAGCAGAGCAGTCTGCCACAGAAAAGGCCTTCATTGACTTTTCACTTGCCACCACATCTGAATTACCTGTCGAGTCGGAGCCTCATGCTAAATAATTACAAAGCTCGTTTTGATGCGTTAAATCAGCGCGAAAAAATCCTGGTAGCGGCGGCGGCACTGATGGTGACTTGGGGCTTATGGGATAAGCTTGTTTTACAGCCGCTTGCCAAAAAGCAAAGCCAGCTCGAAAAATCCTTGTCGGCCATCGATCAACGTATCGCCACACAAAAACAAACCGCACTTGAACTTGAAAGCACTACCCTGGAAGGCGGCCTCAAATCGTCTAAAACGGTATTAAGTGATTTGAAAAATCAATATTCCGAGCTTGAAAACCAGCTTAACAAAGAAGACAAAAAGTTCGTACCACCCAAATTAATGGCAAAACTTCTGGGTGACATGCTTAATCAGGCACCGGATCTGTCATTGATCAAACTTGAAACACTGCCCATGATTCAGCTGACTCAGGCAAAAAATACGTTCCCTGTTTATAAACATGGATTGAGCATCAGCTTTACAGGCAATTATTTCAGCACAGTCCAATACCTGAAAAATCTGGAGTCCCTACCCTGGCATTTTTACTGGGAAAACATCGATTACTAGGTCAAAGACCATCCACAGGCTTTAACGACGTTTACGATTTACACCTTGAGTTTTGAGGAGACATGGCTTGGCGTTTAACCTGCTGCTCGTCTTTTTAATCAGCGCTCTAACGACTGCTGCGGCATTAGGACAGGGGTATGACCCGACACAACCCGATACACCCCTGACACAGGCACCGGATGATGCCACAGACGCCGAAGCCTTGACACTTTCCGGGATTTGGCGGACTCAAAAATCCAGCCACGCAAGAATTAACGGCATGCTTGTCAAACAAGGCCAAATTCTGACCAATGGCGCACACGTCATCAGTATCAGAACTGATCGCGTCATAGTTGAACATAACGGCGTCCGTCAGACGCTGCATTTAATTTCTCATCCCATCAAAAAACGGTAACCAGCAAAAGACTTAATAATGAAAAAAATCACACTCTCATTCAGTCTCACACTCACCGTTTTGGTTGTATCCTGTGCAGATATCAAATCTCCAGAATCGCAGCAGGTTGCCAATTTTTTCGCTGATGTAAACGAGTCGTCCACCTTAATCCAGGACGCTGAAATCAGGGCGCAGCAAACGATTTCAGCCCAATCGCCAGAGACACTGACGATGGACAGAAACGTTGGCTATCAACGAGAACGCCTGCCTGTCTTTGATGTTTCAGTGCATGGCGTAGATGCCCGCGAATTCTTTCTGGGTCTGGTCATTGATACCGAAGAAAACATGCTGGTTCATCCTGAGGTCACTGGAAATATTACGCTGGAATTAAAGCACGTCAGCGTACCGCAGGTGCTCGAAGCGGTTCGAAAAGTCTATGGTTATGACTATAAATTGAACGAAATCGGTTACATGGTTTATCCGGCGACTTTACAAACCAAAATTTTTAAAATCAACCGGCTGGATTTGGTCAGAGAAGGCCGATCCAACACCCGGGTGTCATCGGGGCAAATAGCGGACACCTCCGATTCAGAGGCAACGGCAACGGATAGCTCTGCTAATGAAAACGGCAGGAACATCGGCACCAATACCACCGGCAGCTCCATCAATACCAAAACCGAAACGGACTTTTGGTCCGAGTTGGACATGGCTTTACAATCGATTCTCTCGGTAGACAAGCAAGCCACAACGGTCATCAACCGCCAATCCGGCACTGTTGTGGTGAGAGCCAAGCCGATGCAACTGCGTGAAATCGAGGATTTTATCAGCATGACTCAAGCCCAGATTAGCCGTCAGGTTGTTCTGGAAGCGAAAATTCTCGAAATTATTCTGGATGAAGCCCATCAAACCGGCGTCAGCTGGGAAAGTATTGTCAGAGAGGGCATTGACAAAGCGCCGCTGGTCACAGGCAATCCTCTAGGAGCATTGAATCTGGCTAAAGATACGTTTGATGTGTTTACTATTGGTGCCACGGCAGGCGACTTTAGCGCGTTTGTGGAATTGCTGGAAAGCCAGGGCAAAGCCAACATTTTATCGAGCCCGCGCATTTCAACACTCAACAATCAAAAAGCCATCATCAAAGTGGGACAGGATGAGTTTTTTATCACCGATGTCTCATCGACCAACTCGACGTTGGCCAATGCGCCCAGCCAGGCATCCAACACCATTACCCAGGACATTACCTGGACGCCTTTTTTCTCAGGCATCGTACTGGATGTAACGCCGCAAATCGATGACGACGAGGATATTACCCTGCATATCCATCCGTCTATCACCCGAGTGGTAGAGCAAAGGAAAAAATTTATTGTCAATGCTCAAGAAGGTGAAATTCCTCTTGCTCAAAATACGGTCAGAGAATCGGACAGCATCGTAAAAGCGCGTAATGGCCAGATCATCGTTTTGGGCGGACTGATGCAGGAAACGATTGAGGAAGATAAAGAGGGTGGCGCCGGTTTGGCCCAGATTCCTTATCTGGGCAATTTGTTCAGAATCAACAAAGGTAAAACGCAAAAAACCGAACTGATCATTTTACTAAAACCCACTATCATTAAATCGCAAAGTGACTGGCAATCCGATCTGATACCCAGTCAACAGCGTTTCGAACAACTTAATTCGAAACAACTATGGAAGTAATGAAGCTCCGGATATTGATTCTATGGACCTGAAAAAAAAAATCCGCATTGGTGATTTACTGGTTCAGAACCGGATCATCAGTCATGAACAATTATTGACCGCACTGGCGGAGCAGAAAAAAACCGGCCGGAAAATTGGCCGGACGCTCATCGATTTGAATTTGATTAAAGAAATCGAATTGCTCAATTTCCTGTCACGGCAACTGCAAATTCCGTTTTTAAATATTTCTCAATACCCCCGCAAAGCCGAAGTCGTCAAACTATTGCCCGAAAGTCTGGCACGCCGTTTCCGGGTCATGTTGCTGGAAGACAATGACAGCGATGTGTTGCTGGCAATGGCCGACCCTACCGATCTGCTGGGCCTGGATGAATTATCCCGTATCCTTCAAAAATCCATTCGCGTTGCTGTCGTCAAAGAATCGGATTTACTGACTGCGATCGACCAGTCGTACCGTCACACCGATGAAATCTCCAATCTGGCCGAGCAGCTACAGGAAGAAATCAGCGCCAATGATGTTGATCTGGGTCATTTGCTCGCAAGCGATGAAGTGACCGATGCACCGGTGGTCAAATTACTGCAGTCGTTATTTGAAGATGCCGTCAAAGCCAATGCGTCGGATATCCATATCGAACCGGACGAGAGCGTTCTGCGTATCAGGCAGCGTGTCGATGGCGTTCTGATTGAACAAATACTCAATGAAATCAGCATTGCTCCGGCAGTAGCGGTCAGGCTTAAATTGATGGCCGGGCTTAATATTTCTGAAAAGCGCCTGCCCCAGGACGGCCGGTTCAATGTCAGAGTCAAAGGCCGCACGCTGGATGTCAGATTATCAACTTTGCCGGTACAACACGGCGAATCCATCGTCATGCGGCTGCTCGATCATGCTCAGGGCTTATTAAGCCTTGATGCATTGGGAATCCCAGCGGATATACTCACTACCTTCAAAAGACATGTTAAAAGTCCGCATGGCCTGATTCTGGTGACAGGCCCTACCGGTAGCGGTAAAACAACCACGCTATACGCCGCGCTAAATGAAATCAATGACTCACAGACTAAAATCATTACGGCAGAAGATCCGATTGAATACAGCCTGCCCCGTATCAATCAAACCCAGGTCAATGCCAAAGTCGGACTGACATTCGCGGGCATCCTGCGTTCGGCACTCAGGCAAGACCCCGATATCATTTTAGTGGGTGAAATGCGCGACACCGAAACGGCTGATATAGCCATTCGCGCCTCGATTACCGGCCATTTGGTGTTCTCTACGCTGCATACCAACGGCGCGGTAGAAACGGCGACACGATTGATGGATATGGGCGTAGAAGGCTACATTCTCGCCAGCTCACTGCGCGTCATAATGGCTCAACGGCTGGTCAGAAGAATTTGCGAGCATTGCGCTGAACCGACAATACCGGAACAAGGCCAGCAGATCTGGCTGCAAAAACTCAATCAGGATAACTTGACCCACATCGAATTCAAGCAGGGCAGTGGCTGCCCGCATTGCAACAACACCGGATACAAAGGGCGCATTGGGGTTTATGAACTGCTGGAACTCAATGCGCTGACGCTGGATGCACTGCGGAGAAACGACTCTGCGGCGTTCACGCGCGATGCGCTGGAAACGCCCGGATTCAAACGTTTCTCGCATTGCGCGCTGGAGTATGCAAAACAGGGGCTGACGTCCCTGTCCGAAGTCCTGCGTATCGCAGGCGAGATGGATTGAAATGGCGCATTTTAAATATAAAGCCCGCAATCAATCCGGTCAGCTCATTGAAAGCGTAATCGATGCCGACTCCCCTCAAATTGCCGCTCAAATGCTGGCCAACCGAGGCTTAATACCGATTTCCATCCAGCCCACACTGATCAATACCGATGTATTGGAGCAATTTTACCGGTGGCAGGCTCTTAGAAGCCTCAATTTGACCGACCTGATTTTATTCAGCCGTCAAATGTACAGTTTGACCAAAGCGGGCGTCCCGCTGATAAGATCCTTGCGAAGTCTCTCCGAATCGACCCGCAATAAAGCGCTGACTGAAGCACTTAAAAATATTTCAAAGCGACTAGAGTCCGGCTCAACGCTGAGTCAGGCGATGAAACTGCAAGGCAAGATATTCTCGCCGCTGTATATCAGCATTATCAATGTCGGCGAAACCACCGGCGGGCTGGATCAGGCTTTTGCTCAACTGGCTTATTATCTGGAGCGTGAAAAGGAAACCCAATCACGCATCAAATCCGCGTTACGCTATCCGTCCATGGTTTTATCGGCAATCGGCATTGCTTTGATGATGGTCAATATTTATGTGATACCGTCTTTTAAAAGTGTTTTCGAAAAAGCACATTCTGATTTACCCTGGCAAACTCAATTGCTGATCAACATATCCGATTATTCCGTCGCCTATTGGCCGCAAATTGGCATTGGCCTGATCTGCCTGTTCTGGCTGGTAATCAGTTTCATCAACACGCCGTCTGGAAGGCTGCTCTGGGACAGAATGCTCTTGCGCATTCCGATAATCGGCAGCATTGTTGAGCGAGCGACGATGGAACGCTTCTCACGTTCTTTTGCAATGATTCTGCATTCAGGTGTGCCTTTAATCCAAGGCATCATGATGGTATCGGATGCGATCGGCAACACCTATGTAGGCTCCAAGCTAGCCAAAATGCGCATTGGTATTGAAAAAGGCGACTCCATCAGCCGTATGGCCAGAAGTACCCAGCTCTTTCCCAGTCTGGTTCTGCAGATGATCATGGTGGGAGAGGAAACCGGCAATATCAGCGACATGCTTGTCGAAGTAGCCGATTTTTATGAACTGGAAATCGATGCTGAACTCAAAAATCTTGCCACTGCGATTGAACCGATTCTTATCGTGATTATCGGTTTGATGGTGCTGGTCTTGGCCTTAGGCATATTCTTGCCAATGTGGAACCTGTCCAGTGCCCTGAATTGATGCGAGATTGCATCTGCACTTA
This sequence comes from Methylomicrobium sp., assembly GCA_018333785.1. GTDB lineage: Bacteria > Pseudomonadota > Gammaproteobacteria > Methylococcales > Methylomonadaceae > Methylicorpusculum. The sequence continues at coordinate 29,646 of JAGXSU010000156.1, forward strand.
ATAAAAGGCTATATTCGCGTTAATAGTGGGCGTCGCCCCGGCAGGGATTGCCGGGATCCAGAAGCCATGGATGGCGCCGGACTTTCACATCCTTGTGACCTAGATTCGCTTTCGCGGTCTAACGGCTCCGGCAATCCATGCCGGAATCACGGTGTTGATTTACTTTCAACTACTAACCGTTCATGAATGTCCTGCATTCACCCCGTCAAATGAAAGTACTAGGTGTTAAGGAGAAAGAGAGCGGTCACTCGCCCGACAGGATGCCGTGAATACGTCCATATAGGCTTGACGGCGGCTCCCTGCCGCCGACACCTGTCGATCGAGTAACCGCTCCCTCTTCGGTTCGTGTACTTTCACGGTAACGTGAACATAGCCCAATAAAATGGGGGAGAGCAAGCAGATACTTATTTCATATACCTTTCGCACTTCAAATTTCGACAGAGCCTAAGGAGGCAACGGGTTGTTCGGCAAAGGTTTTGCCAGCAGGGATGCTGGCATAGAGCCTATAGGGATGGTTTTACGGCGTCCTTTGACGGGCACCCCGGTGCCGAATTTCGCTCTGCGATGAGTATAATCATTCGCCGGTCACAATCGATACAGCCAATTCCCGCGCGGCATAATCAGGACTTTGATAGTCTCCGTATTCACTGAGCGCATTCAGCTGATACACGACTGGTTCGGTATCTCCCTCTATGAAACTGCGGCTGCTGCAGCGGATGCTGACAGTAAACCCCGGCATCTCATCGAACGATAATGGTGACTGGGCGGTAACCGATTTGCAGTCACCGTTCATGAGCAGGCGGGCAACCGACCAGCCCAGTCCGGCGCGAGCGGCTTGATAAGCTCTGGCGCTCTGTAAAGCATGCAAGACCGTGGCATGCTGGACACTGGACATCCTCGCCATGTAAGCAGCCAGCAAGCCCAGCACCACCAGGATAAAAACGGCCATGACCAGGGAAAATCCTGTTTGTCTTTTCATGGCACATTATCAACATGAATTTGTTGCACTAACTGGATAGCTTCATCCTGATGCGTCCCCAGCGTCAAACTCAACGAGACCAGGCCCGAACGGGTTGCCGAAGCATCAGCATAGCTAAATCGGCAGTGACTGACCTGATTGGATAGCTTATTCCCTGTTATTTTTTCCGGTGGACTCTGTAATGTCGCATTGACAGGATACCCGGAGTACCTAAGCAAATCACCGCTTTTGAGATCGCAGCGATACAGGATGGGTGTGTCGACAATAAAAAAACGCTGTTGGGGCGAGCGTAATGGAAAAACCAACGGATCAAACCTTAAGATCCCGGATTTGTCGGCATTTTGAACGGTCGCTCGATTATGTCCCGCATACGCATCGCCTTCCCCGTAACCCAGGTTATAAATCACGAGGCTTTGCCCCGACGTGGCTTGAGGGTTGAACTGGTTCAACTCATTCATGACCTCAAAACAATCATCGACCCCGGTAAAATCGAGCACATCATCTGCCGGGATTTCAGTACAGAGGCCTGCTCCGGCTGTTGCCGATATGTCCGGCTTGTCCCTGTATCGGCCGCCGTCCAGCGTGTGCAACATTTCCAGACTAAGACCATCGTTTGAAACCCTGATACTGTTCGGCAAGGCTCTGCGGATATCCCTTTGCATTCTTCGCAGGGCAAGTTCCGCATTATCGGCAAGAGAAGCCCGGCTTTCCATAGTCAAATAGGCTTTGACCGGTTTTGTAATCACATCGCCGCTCACTGCGGCCAGAATACCTATGATGACCATGACCAGGACCAGTTCAACCAGCGTAAAGCCTTGAGTTTTAGGCATCGTTAATAGGCCATCCGGAAACCCGGCAATTCAACCGGCGAGATCCCGGCCGAGGAAACGGTCACCTTGATCTTTTTTGCTGATACACCATCGGCCAGGGTCATTGGAGCTGAAACGGTGACTGAAACGACATAGCTGGACAAGTTCGCATCAGCCAGCCCTTGCTGATTATGCACGCCGTTATCGGTCAGTCCATTGTAATCATCGACATCATCGAACGTTGAACGGGTTTCCCCAACTTCATTGCCGTCAGGATCCGCATAAGCCTGCAAGATGATTTCTTCGAGATAGGATTCGGCAATGGCAATTGCCTGATGCTGAACCATGGGATCGCTGCTGTGACTGATGCTTAAAGTCATCGCGCCAAACAAACCTGTTATGGCAATGCTGATAATCACCATAGACAGAATCAATTCGATCAATGTGAGACCGGTTTGAGCGTCAGGATGAACTGTCATAAACGAAACCCGTATCGGAGACGACAGTCATTTTTTTTTGACCTACTTTTATCTCCAAACTGTTTGAAGCCCGACCCAACGCATCGAAATAAAGTACGGTATCAGTGACGCTAATACCGGCCTGACTTCCGACATAGCTTTGTCCACTGCTGCCCGGATGCAAAACAATCTGTGTGAAATGGGTTGAATCAGTCGAACGGCATTGACTTCTATCGTCGGCTTCAGGCCTATAGAGCGCATATTGATTGTTGGCGATGTTGACTTGCACATTACATCCCGTAGCGATAGCCAATTTCTGAGCATAGCGCAAAGCCCCCAGAGTATCGTCAAAAAATGCCTTCTCCTGGTATTCATTCAACTGAAAAAAACGAGGGATTACATTCAAGGACAGGACACTCATAATAACCAGTGTCATTATGAGCTCAACCAGCGTGAAGCCTGATTGCCAGGACAATTTGAGCAAAACAGCTACCGACCTATGGCTACTTGCCCCCATAGCCGACACTGTCAGCTTTTATCCTGCCTATGATGTGCTGACTCCATTATGAACAATCCAATTTATCGGCCAATTTTGCAGTAGCGGGTGTAACTGCCGTCGCGCCGTCCGCTATGCTTGCTGCAGTATAAGCAACATTACAGACATCACTGGAAGAAGGCCCCGAAGTAAAGCCTATAAGAAGGCCCTCTTTAATAAATGTTAAATCACCTGTTAAAGAGATAGCCGCTTGAATACCGTCTGCCGTCGCTGCCGGATAGCCATAAACCAGGGCAATTGACTGACCTTCCGTAACTATTCAGACCCCCACAAAAAAACTGTATTTTTAAGCCACCAAGACTTATTCTGTGCGCCATGCAACTGAGCGATCATGATCTAAACCAACTGGATGAAGACAAGCTTCTTGACCTGCCGGAAGAGGATTTGCGTCGCCTTTCGATTCGCTTGCTCAACGATCTCAAGGAAGCACGCGAGCGCTTGAAGCAAAACTCGCGCAATAGCTCCCGGCCACCCAGTAGTGAAGCACCGTGGGATAAGGCGAACGATACAGCCAGTGATACCGATGCTATAGACGCTGGCGAAGACACGCCGGATCAGG
>JAGXSU010000157.1 GCA_018333785.1 Methylomicrobium sp.
GCTCTATGCCAGCATCCATGCTGGCAAAGCCTTTGCCGAACAACCCGTTGCCTCCTTAGGCGCTGCCGAAATTTGAAGTGCGAAAGGTATACAAAGCGCTGTATGTAGGTGCTTGATTTCAAAGGGTGTAAGGAATTGGCTTTGTCGTTCTCTGCAACAATCCTGTTGCACAAGCCCTTTCAGTCATCACCTTTCATACTCAACCCAACATTAAATGCCATCGCTTTGAAGCGTTGGGTTGGCTATTGCCAACCGCAACCTACGATCGGTCTCACCTTGGATTAGTTGTTCCGCAAAATAATTATAAATCTTGTCTCATTCAATCCCGATTTCAAAGGAGTGCTCCATGAATTTCAAGCTTTCAAATAACATCAATTTCCGGAAATTTCGTGCTAAACCTGTTGATATTGTAATTGCGGGCGTTTTTGCGTTGGTTATTTTCAAGCTTTGGAGCCTTTATGCCAGTGCTAATCTGGACGAAGGGCAATGGGAACAATTCAAACAAGATCACCAATGCAAACAGCTGGTCAGCGAGACCGGAACGCAGCGCTTGAGCTGGCAATGTGATGATGGTCGTGTCTATTATCGCTGGAGACAGCAGCGGGAATAAAGTATTCCTAATTACGTATGACTTTCAGCGGAATGGATGGTCCTTCAAACAGCCGTCATACCGGCATGGATTGCCGGTATCCAGTGTACACGGATGTACCGATCCTTTTGTGAGTGGAGTGATTCCCTGCTCGCATCCATGTAGTTTGGACCCCGGCAATCCACTTGTGCCCCAGAGGGTATGCCGGGGCGACGCCACCTTTAGAACTCATAGGATCACACTATTTCAGTTTTGGCTGAAGCTTATACTTAATCAGGAAAGCATTTGAGATAACCAACTCCTCAACCGTTTTCGGACTGTTTGATTTTCTCATCGAAAAAGGCGGGAATGCGACTCTCCAGCCAAAAGACGGGTCTCAAGGGCAGGCGACCTGAAACGAAACCGACATGACCGCCTTTCGGGGTGAATTCCATTTCGACGGTTTCTGAAACTTCATTTAAAGCAGGCAGCACTTCCTGTGTCATAAAGGGGTCATCCTCAGCCTGAATCAGCAAGACCGGCACGGTAATCGATTTGAGAAACTGGCGTGAACTGGAGCGCTGGTAATAGTCGTTGACATCCTTGAAGCCATGCAATCTGGCGACAACCCGGTCATCGTACTGCCAGAATGAACGAATATCCGATAAATCACCCAGCTTCCTGATTCTGTTTAATTCTCCGTGCCGACCTATATGCTCCAAATGCTGCTCTTTTTGCAACATGTAGTCTTTGAGTTCTTTTAACAGGTTCTTACGGTATAGCCGCGACATGCCCTGGTCCAGTTTGGTTGCACAATGACCCAGCAGCAGCGGAACTGACACGGCCACGGCACCAAACAGATCCAGATTGTCTCCTTGTTCGCCCAACCATTTGAGCAAAACATTCCCGCCCAGAGAGAAACCGGCAGCGCCTAGCGGCGTATGAGGTTCTCGTTTGCGCAGTAATTGATATAAAAAATGGATATCTTCCGTCTCGCCCGAATGATAACAACGAGCACTGTTGTTGGATTGGCCGCTGCAGCCACGAAAGTTGAGCGCGGCACTTCGAAACCCTTTTTTTAACAAAGCGGTTTGCAGGCCTTTGATGTAACCCGACTGTGAACTTCCGGTTAGCCCATGTAAAAGCATGATTAAGGGCTTTGGACCGGTTCCGCAAAAATCCACATCGATAAAGTCATCATCCGGCGTCGTCAGCCGTTCCCGGAAATAGTCAGGCGGATTGGGTACGGTTCTGAACAATGACGGATAAATGGTTTGCAAATGTTGATTGTTAAGCCACCAGGCCGGTTTGAAGGTCGATTGAATAGACATGCTTAGATAAAAGAAATGGGTTTTGGAGCAATTTTAATACGATTGACCTATTGGAAATCAATTAAAAGCGGGTGAGTATACCTTTCGCACTTCAAATTTCGACAGTGCCTAAGGAGGCAACGGGGTGTTCGGCAAAGGCTATGCCAGCATTGATGCTGGCATAGAGCCTATAGGGATGTATTTACAGCGTCCTTTGACGGGCATCCCGGTGCCGTACGATGGGTATAGTTACTCTTTACCTAACGTAAATTCAAAACGACTTTACCCGCACCCGATAAATCATAACCACCCAGTTCCCTGGCTTTTTCTGCAAACGCGGGAGTGCGGGTAAATTCAAGCAGGCGTTGAACCGGAGCTTCGAAATAATCATAACGCCGCATCACCAGATCGAAGCGTTCTTTTGTCAACGGAATAAAATCCAGATGCAGTTGCCTCGCGACCGAAGCTACCGCGATACCGGCATCGGCTTTGCCGCTGGTGATGGTCAGGCCTACATCGATTTCGGTTCGGGCGGGTTTGTCAGCGATTTTGATTTGTGTCTTGTCTATCCCTGATTTTTCAAGCAAATGGTCCAGCAAAATGCGGCTCCCAGCGCCGCTTTGTCTATCGATCAAGACCGCTTTTTTGCTGATTAGATCGTCCAGGGACGTGAGTTGCAAAGGATTGCCCGCTGCGACGACCAGGCCTTGTTCACGCCAAGCCCACTCGATGGCGACCACGCTGTGATCCGGTAACGCGTTTCTAATCACCGGGACATTGAATTCGCCGCTTTCGGTATCCAGAACATGCATGCCGCAGATCAACGCTTCACTTGACGCAAAGCGGCTCAGGCCTTCCATGCTGCCGGTTGCCTGCATGGCCATAGGCAGGCTGCTTTCGCGTAAAGCCCATTCTAATAATGGGTCGTGACTGCCCACTACAATTTCAGGAACGGTTTTGAATAAGGAGTCTTGTGAGACCGACTCGCTGTTTTGCATCAGCCACATGTCGATCAAATACCTGGGAAAAAGCCATTTTCCGGTCACGCGGGTGCAGGGAATTTGCTTTTGAGTAATTAAATCGTAAATCTTGCGTTCTTTTACGCGCAAATATTCGGCAACCTCATGAACGGTCATCATGTCGGACAAGGGCGGACCTCGCTAAAAACATTACTGGGGGCAACAATATAACCAGCTTATCAGGTCCTCGCAATGCGAGTGTGTGGCCGGCTTTTCCGTAAGGCATTATCAGAATCAATGATATTTAGGTCATAAAAATGTGATTTTTACGAATCAAACTTTGTTCATATAATTAAAAGTCATAAAAAATAAGAAATAAATCAATTTAATGAGACATTCTGAAAACAAGCAAAAATATGTTCAATTATGTGTTTTTTACAAAATAGCATTCTCGTGATATTCTCGAGAGTAGAGTTAAATTGGTCAGCGTTCCTTACATAAGGGTTCTCTATGACTGTCTGATTTAAAAAACGTCCGGTTTAGTGACTGCCGGCTCTATTCCAAGTGACTTTTAATTACCCGGCCCCGATCCGTTGACACCGTCAGTGTCTGAGCTGATCCGGATCGCATAGCGAGATAAATATGACTGAAACCGCTTCGATGCAAACGACATTGCAAGACATCACAACCCGCCTCAAGGATAAGCCCGGCGCTTTACTGCCCATCCTGCATGAGATTCAAAATGCATTGGGTTACATACCCAAAGACAGCATTACTTTTATCGCGTCGGAACTGAACTTGTCACGCGCGGAAGTGCATGGCGTGATCAGTTTTTATCACTATTTCAGGGAGTCGGCTCCGGGTCATCATACGATTCATTTATGCCGGGCGGAATCCTGTCAGGCTATGGGCAGTAAGAAGTTGGAAGCGCATGTCAAAAATCGGTTGGGTATTGATTTTCACGAGACGACTCCGGACGGCAAGTTCTCTTTGGAACCGGTTTATTGCCTGGGGCTTTGTTCCTGTTCACCGGCGATGCAGATTGACTCGGAGGTTTTCGGGCGGGTTTCTGCTGAAACCTTTGATCGTTCGCTAGTCGAGATAGGAGCTTAATCATGGCGATCACTGTTTATATCTCTTGTGATTCAGGCGCACTGGCGTTGGGCGCGGAACGAATTGCCCAGGCAGTCAGTCGGGAAGCGCACCAGCGCGGTATCGATATCCGCTTGATTCGTAATGGCTCAAGAGGCCTGTTCTGGTTGGAACCTTTAGTGGAAGTGCAGACTGACCAGTCCCGGATTGCTTACGGACCGGTGCAGGGGCATGATGTCTCCGGATTATTCGATTCCGGCTTTCTGAACGGTAGTCCGCACCCCTTATTTTTGGGTTTAACAGAAGAGCTGCCGTTTTTCAAAAAACAGCAACGCCTGACTTTTGCCAGGGTAGGGCTAACTGATCCGGTCAGTCTGGAAGATTATCTGGCGCATGATGGTTACCGTGGTCTCCATAATGCGCTGACCATCAGCGGTGCAGACATTGTCAGGCAGGTGACCGATTCCGGCTTGCGAGGCCGTGGCGGCGCAGCATTTCCCACCGGTATTAAATGGAATACGGTGTTGAATGCCGAGGCGGATCAAAAATACATTATCTGCAATGCCGATGAAGGTGATTCGGGGACTTTTTCCGATCGCATGGTGATGGAAGGCGATCCGTTTGTGCTGATTGAGGGCATGACCATCGCCGGTATTGCGGTAGGAGCGACGCAAGGCTATATCTATTTGCGTGTCGAATATCCGCATGCTCATAAAGCCCTGGATACGGCAATCGCCAAAGCCTATGCGGCAGGCTATCTGGGTCAAAACATCCTGGGTAGTGACAAAACCTTTGATTTGGAAGTCCGCCTGGGTGCCGGCGCTTATGTCTGTGGTGAAGAAACTTCGCTAATGGAAAGTCTGGAAGGCAAACGCGGATTGGTCAGATTTAAGCCGCCACTGCCCGCTATCAGCGGATTATTCGGTAAACCGACTATCGTCAACAATGTCATTTCTCTGGCTTCGGTTCCGATTATCCTGGACAAGGGCGGTGAATATTACCGCGATTTCGGCATGGGCCGTTCGCGCGGAACCTTGCCGGTTCAACTGGCCGGTAATATCAAATATCCGGGCTTGGTTGAACTGGCATTCGGTTTGACCTTACGTGAATTGCTTTATGACTTCGGCGGCGGTTCAGCCAGCGGAAGACCTATAAAAGCAGTGCAGGTTGGCGGTCCTTTGGGGGCGTATTTGCCCGAATCACAATTCGATACACCCCTGGATTATGAAGCGTTTGCTGCTATTTGGGCCGTTGTCGGGCATGGCGGCATCGTGGTTTTCGATGACACCGTCGATATGGCGGAAATGGCCCGCTACAGCATGGAGTTTTGCGCTATAGAATCGTGTGGCAAATGCACACCCTGCCGAATAGGCTCGACGCGCGGCATGGAAGTACTGGATGACATTATCAAAGGCCGCGAACTCAATAAAAACATTCCGTTACTGCGCGATTTGTGCGACACCCTACTCAATGGCTCCCTGTGCGCCCTGGGCGGAATGACGCCTTATCCTGTTTTAAGTGCCTTAAACCATTTTCCGCTCGATTTCGGACTGACCGATCAAGCTGACGCGGCTTAAACTTTCCGGAGGAAATACTATGTCCATGAATAAAGAACAAGACTTTGGAACACCCGCCAGGAATGCATCTACGCTGGTTAATCTGGAAATCGATGGATTTCAGGTGACAGCGCCTGTCGGAACGTCAGTGATGCGGGCGGCAGCAAGCATCGGCATCGATATTCCGAAATTATGTGCCACTGACAGCGTCGAGCCCTTTGGTTCCTGCCGCTTGTGTGTTGTCCAGATTGAAGGCGCGCGAGGTATGCCTGCTTCCTGTACTACCCCGGTTGCCGAAGGCATGAAAGTGGTCACGCAGAATAAAAAGCTGGCCGATGTTCGCCGCGGGATCATGGAGTTATATATTTCCGATCATCCCCTGGATTGTCTGACCTGTTCGGCAAACGGCGATTGCGAATTGCAGGATATGGCCGGTGCGGTGGGCTTACGTGAGGTCCGTTATAACCCGCAAGGCCAGAATCATCTGAATGCAGTCAAGGACGAGAGCAATCCTTATTTCAGCTTCGATCCCAGCAAATGTATCGTCTGTTCCCGTTGTGTCAGAGCCTGTGAGGAAACCCAGGGTACCTTTGCACTGACCATAGACGGGCGCGGGTTTGACTCCAAAGTCTCGCCCGGCCAAAACGAAGCCTTTATGGATTCTGAATGCGTCTCGTGCGGGGCTTGCGTCCAAGCCTGTCCAACGGCGACATTGATGGAAAAATCAGTCATCGAGCACGGTCAGCCTGAACATGCAGTGGTGACGACCTGCGCATATTGCGGCGTCGGCTGTTCATTCCGCGCAGAAATGAAAGGCGATCAGGTTATCCGTATGGTGCCGCACAAAGACGGCAAAGCCAATCATGGTCATTCCTGTGTCAAGGGCCGGTTTGCATTCGGTTATGCCACGCATAAAGACCGCATTACCCAACCGATGATTCGTAAAAGTATCAAAGATCCCTGGCAGGAAGTCAGCTGGGAAGAAGCTATCAATTATGCCGCCTCCGAGTTGAAGCGTATCCAGGCAAGTTACGGTATTGGCGCAATAGGCGGCATCACGTCATCGCGCTGCACCAATGAAGAAACGTATCTGGTGCAAAAACTGGTTCGCGCCGGTTTCGGTAATAACAATGTCGACACCTGTGCACGCGTCTGCCATTCGCCCACCGGTTACGGGCTCAAACAAACCTTTGGTGAATCGTCCGGAACGCAGAATTTTGATTCGGTGATGAAAGCCGATGTGATCATGGTTATCGGGGCTAACCCGACGGACGGTCATCCGGTCTTTGGTTCATTGATGAAAAAACGTCTGCGGCAGGGTTCAAAACTGGTGGTTATTGATCCTCGAGGTATTGATCTGGTCAAAACGCCGCATGTCAAAGCCGATTATCATTTGAAACTGCGGCCTGGTACCAACGTTGCCCTGATCAATGCCATTGCACATGTTGTCGTCACTGATAATCTGGTCGATCATGACTTTGTGCACCAACGGTGCGAGACGGCGGCATTCGAAAAATGGAAAACGTTTATCGCCGATCCGCGTCATGCACCTGAAGCGACAGAAGCCGTGACTGGTGTTCCGGCCGAGGATGTCCGGGCCGCAGCCAGGCTCTATGCTACCGGCGCCAATAGCGCCATTTATTATGGTTTGGGGGTTACCGAACACAGTCAAGGTTCAACGACAGTAATCGGCATTGCCAATCTGGCGATGGCAACAGGTAATCTGGGCCGGGAAGGGGTGGGCGTCAATCCGTTACGCGGTCAAAACAACGTTCAGGGTTCCTGCGACATGGGTTCGTTCCCGCATGAGTTTCCCGGATACCGCCATGTGTCCGATACTGAAACGCGCACGCTGTTTGAAAATGACTGGAATGTCATACTTGAATCCGAACCCGGGTTGCGTATACCCAATATGTTCGATGCCGCCAGTGACGGCACTTTTAAAGGGCTTTATGTCGAAGGCGAAGACATTGCGCAATCGGACCCCGACATTCAACATGTCCACCATGCATTAAGGGAAATGGAATGCGTGATCGTGCAGGATCTGTTTTTGAATGAAACGGCCAAATTTGCGCATGTGTTTTTGCCTGGTTCGTCTTTCCTGGAAAAAAACGGCACCTTCACCAATGCCGAACGCCGTATTTCACCCGTGCGAAAAGTCATGAAACCTTTGGGTGGCTACGAAGACTGGGAAATTACGCAATTGCTGTCTAATGCGATGGGCTACCCGATGAATTACTCCCACCCCTCTGAAATCATGGATGAGATTGCCCGATTGACGCCGTCTTTTGCGTCCGTCAGCTATGAAAAAATAGACAGTCTGGGCAGTGTGCAATGGCCTTGTAACGATGAAACGCCTGACGGCACGCCAACCATGCATGAGCAAAGCTTTATGCGCCCAAGCGGCAAAGGCTTGTTTATGCTGACTGAGTATGTCGCGACACAGGAACGCACAACCCGCATGTTCCCGCTGATTCTGACCACCGGCCGGATTTTGTCGCAATACAATGTCGGCGCGCAAACCCGCCGTACCGAAAATGTCGCTTGGCATTCCGAAGACCGTCTGGAAATTCATCCTCATGATGCCGAAGACAGAGGCATTGTTGATAACGATTGGGTGGGCATTAAAAGCCGTTCCGGCGAGACCGTGTTACGCGCTTTGATCAGTGAACGGGTTCAGCCAGGCGTGGTTTATACCACGTTCCACTTTCCGGAATCGGGTGCGAATGTGATTACCACCGATAACTCTGATTGGGCGACCAACTGTCCTGAATATAAAGTTACGGCTGTGCAGGTTGCTAAAGTTAGCCAATCATCAGAATGGCAGCAAAAATACGAGGCATTTTCTCAGCAGCAACTGGAATTGCTGGAACAAGGCAGTCATCATGCTTAACGGCTCAGCGGTTATGCCGGCGTCGCTGGAACTGGGCTGGCCCAGTTACCAGCAAAGCCGCGTCGAGCGCTGGACAGGGGGCAAGCAGATTGTGCAGCAGGATTATATTGCCGAGGAAGTCCCCGTTTCTCTGGTATATAACGGTCAGCCGCATGTGGTGATGCTGGCGACACCGACGAACCTTGAAGATTTTGCCTTGGGTTTCAGTATCACCGAAGGTATTATCAAGGACCGTTCCGAATTGCTCGGTTCGCGTGTCGTGACGCGTTCCAACGGCATTGAAGTCAGGTTGAAAATTCCGGAGCAGCGCTTCCAATGTTTATCAGATAAAGGCAGAAATTTAACAGGCCGCACAGGTTGTGGCTTATGCGGTGCCAGTACGCTGCAGCAAGCCATCCGCAGTCCTGAGCCCGTACAAGGCGAGTTGACGGTAACCGCTGCCGAGCTTTTGAATGCATTGGATAAAATCAAGCTGCATCAGCGGCTTAATCAATTGACCGGAGCAGTCCATGCCGCAGCCTGGGTTGTCCCCGGTTCCGGCATACAAAATATCCGCGAGGACGTGGGCCGACATAATGCGCTGGATAAATTGATAGGTTCACTATTATCAAATGCCGAGAATCTAGTCGGTGGTTTTGTCATTGTTACCAGCCGGGCCAGCTACGAAATGGTTCAAAAAACGGCCAGTGTGGGCATCGTCATGCTGGCGGCCATTTCTGCACCTACCGGCTTGGCAATACGTTTGGCGGAAGAAACCGGACTGACGCTGGTCGGCTTTGCTCGTAATGATCAGCATGTGGTTTATGCTCACTCCCGCCGCTTGACACATCCCCCTTATCCTTCCTTGATCAAGAACGAATTACCATGAATATAGAAAGACTCATCAAAATGGCCAATGACATAGGCGATTTTTTTAACGCAGAAAGCGACAAAGAGGCGGCATCTATTGGGATCAGAAATCATATTTTAAGATCCTGGGATCCGAGAATGCGCCGGGAGATCATTGACTATTGCGAAAAAGACGGCTCAGCTCTACATGGCATTGTTAAAACCGCCATTGATGATCTGGCACGTTCCAGTTGAACCAGCACAAAGGATGCGGTGAACAACCGGAGCCGCATCGTTTATGGCCTTAGCTTAGGCACCGTCGATAAGTTTAATTCGTTATTCCACTAATCGAGATACGCATCCTATCGCTATTGATGCGGTTGGTGCCTCACCTCATCCTGCCGGACTGAGCTTTTAGCAGGTCTCCTCCCAAATTTCGTCCAGGGCGCAAGCCATCCATTTGCATTCCAACTCAATTCAAACTCAATTTTGAGACGCCCATATTTTCAAAGTATAAAATTCGCCCTGAAATAACGCTCTTTTTTTGAAAATGCAGGGTATGCAAGTATCGGGAAAGTTATGCTTAATCAAAGCCTAATTTGCAAGCTGTTAATTTAATTCGTAGGGGGTTTTATGTTATCAACCTGGGTAGTCGTCGCAGACAGTTCCAGAGCGCGTTTTTTCTCTTTGCTCAGCCGGACTGAGCCAATGCAGGAGTTTGACGGAATGGTTCATGTTGAAGGCAGAATGCGTGAACTGGATGAAGTATCCGATAGACAAGGCGGCATCGCTGGAGGTCATGGTGAAGGTGATCATACTTTTGAAGCGCCCACCGATTTCAAACACCATGAGGCGGAACTGTTTGCCAAACAAATAGGCGTTAAACTTGAACGGGGTCGTGTCAACAACGAGTATGCGAAACTGATTTTAATCGCGCCACCCGCCTTTTTAGGTGTGTTGCGCGAGTCTCTCAATAGTCATGTTTCAGATTTGGTCATCAAATCGCTGCATAAAAATCTGGTTGTTGAGGATGAATCGGTTATTCGCGAACACATTCACAATCATTAGTCTTGCTTGTCCGCTTAAATGATCTGCGAGGCCAGCGCCGAAAGCACTAACCTCAATGGGCTCGGCTATTTAAGAAATGCAGAAAATTTAGATTCAGCCTGACATTACGGCGGAACTCTTTTCCTGAGAGTTGCCGAAGTTAAGAGACAAAGCCGAAACCAGAATGAAACAGTATCCGCCCAGTTCAAAAAGCTCTTCAAATAAGACATTGTGATTAATTGAAGAGCTGATTTCAAACAGCGTTCCAATGACTAGAAACAGCCCGCCAAGCATCAACAATAGCCCTGTCATTGATTTAAGAAAGGCTAAAGCGACTTCTTTATAGTAAGAGAAATTAGACAAGGCATAGCCTGTAAGTGAAATAAATCCCACCGCCAATATGATGTTTCTGCCCATGCCGGAGCCTATCAACACGAGGAAATCAGGTGCATCAAGTCGTTCAATGTCCAATTCCCTTACCAGGAAACTGCAACAAAGCCAAAAACACAAAAGGTGGGTCAGTTTTTCCGGATTCTTGTTTAGTGCGAGTGGCGTTAAAAAAACGAAGCAACTGACTGCAATAAAGCCAACCTGCATGTTTTCTAGAGGGCCATTTTCTGCATATACATTGGCATTATCAAGGACAAAAACAGCATGGCTGGCCCAGATAAAAACGGTAACAAAGATGCTAAGAACTAAAAGACACAGAAAACGAAACCAATTTTTCATTCATATCCACGCAAAGATTTAAATCTATAAATAAAATAGCCAGAAAAATACCCAGGCTGACTAATCAGGAGGGTAAGTCTAAACATCTATAGTAAATAAACAAGACAGTTTGACAATAAAATTGCCAAAGTGAATTTCAGGTGAGATTGATCATGGTAATTAATCAGTCGGCAAGATTGCCATTTGAATGAAAGTTTAAAGCTCGTTCATAACTTGCCTGACAATCTGTATTGTTCAGCCTTTGACGCGTAAAGTAGACCTGCCGCCGTCAACACTGATGATCTGCCCGGTTATCCAGCTGGCTTGGGGCGATAAAAGGAAGGCGCTGAGAGACGCAATATCGTCCGGTTCACCCAATCGTTGCAAGGCATGCAGTCCGGCAATGTCTGCGGCTAATTTTTCATTGGCAAGAATGCCATCAGCCAGAGGTGTTCGGGTGAGTGAAGGTGCAACCGCATTAACGCGTATTTTGGGGGCAAGTTCGGCCGCAAGCGACAATGTCAGACCCGACACTGCGCCTTTTGCCATGCCGACAGAGGCATGAAAAGCAAAACCCTGCAAGGCGGCCACGCTTGAATAAAACAGCACCGATGCACCTTCGGCGCTTTTCTTGAGCATCGGCAAAGCCGCCTGCACGGCTAATGCCGCGCCCAATGCATTGACCCTGAAGTCATTCAGAAAATCGGTTTCGGAGAGTCGTTGAAGTCCACGCAGATTGATCGAACCTACGGCATAGACTAATCCTTCCAAAACCTCTCCCGCATCGCTTGAGGCGCGGGCAAACAGATCGGTCTCATTGATATCGCCAACGGTGTAACCGGCGCCGAGTTCTGTTGCAAGCGCTGCAAGTTTGGCTTCATTTCGTCCTACTAAATGAAGCGTATCGCCACGCTCAGCTAGAATTCGTGCAGTTGCCGAGCCGATTGCGCCATAACCGCCGTAGATCAGAAATTTGCCAGCCATTGAAAGAACTCCTTGTTGATGTGGATTGTATACTCAGGTGCTACACCTTCAGTGTTCGTATAGTCAGCAACAATGTACCCAAGAAATGCTCAAGCTCAAGAGCGTTTTGAAAAAATCATTTTATAAGGAAGAGGATATTGGATTTATAGCAGAATCGTAGAGACGCAAACTATTGCGTCTCTACCAGGATTTAAAACCCACCCTGATTTCATCCCCGGGTATTCATGCCGCCCAGATCAATCGTCCCCTCGGCAAACAGCACCGCTTCGCCACCGACGCGGAGGGTCAGAAACTCGGCGCCTTTATGATCCATTTCCAGATTGATGACGCTGCGCCGGGAGTCGGCATCACCGCGGTCCACGGCAAAGGTCTGGGTACCTTTGCGGGTGTGTTCGAACGAGCACAGGTAGGCGCAGAACGCCGGTAAGGCACTGCCCACCGGCGGGTCTTCGGTCAGGCCGATGCGTGGGCCAAATAAGCGCAGGTTGAAGTCGGCGTCGGGATAAGGTGATTTCGGCGCAAACAGTAAGATCTCCTGGGCGGCGGTCTGCGGCGCGGTGGATTGGCTCCAGGCGCTGTAATCGAAGCGGGCTTTGCGCACCGTTTCATACTGCCAGACCGGCACGATCAGGTAGGGGTAGCCGCAGGAGACCAGTCGGGGTGAATATTTCTTATGGTCGAGTTCGGCCTGGTCCAGGCCTAAAAAGCCGGCCAGTTCGTCGTCGCTGGGCGCAAAGCGGTCGACGATGGCGCTGACTTTGCGGGTAAATTGCACAAAATAGGGAATGCCGTCCCGGCTGGAGATGTTGACTTCAACGTTTCCGGCATTTTGTTCGAAGCTCAGCGAGGTGACCGGGGCCGAGACGTCAATGTCGCCGCAGCAGGCCAGCACATAGGCGGCGGCTATGATCGGATGGCCGCCGAAGTTGACTTCGGCTAACGGGGAAAAAATCCGCATGCGCCGGGTCTGGGCAT
>JAGXSU010000158.1 GCA_018333785.1 Methylomicrobium sp.
AATCGTTTTGTCATAGCCGTGAAACTTGTCGATGGCTCGTCCGCATTGACGACACACCGCCGTATCACTCGTGCTGACGACGGTGATCACCAAGCCTTTATTGGTTTGTTCGTAGCTTTCTACTCGGACATTGGGTAAATCGAGTGGTATTTGGATTTGCGGTTGATTCATCGGTATTCAAAGAAAAGTGGTGTTTTTCCGGCATTTTATATCAGACTCCGATTTCGGTCCTCTGGCATACTATATGTTGTGGTCTCCACGGGAAATCCGGAAGAGCCGGAATTTTTGCATTTATTTCAGGCCAATTTATTATTTCAACCGTTCTGTTTGCAACATCAGCGATATATAGCAACATTATTATGAGTCGCAGGCTTCGATCTCAAAAAGAATAATGAGTATTGAAAGTTAGGACAATCATTTTTCTTATAAAACACATGTATTATTTTATTTTTAATAGATTAATTCCCGCAAAACTTTATTGCGGGAGTTTTTTTAACAGCAAAATATAAATCATAAGTGTGTCGTGCTTTAAAATGCTGAGAAAAGAGAGAGTGCTTAGATTACTTTTTTTGCCTGCCCAGATCAATGTGATTTCAGATTAAATCCAGCAAAGAAACTGGACTTTACTTTTTCGTATCACGGTTCTCATTTATCGATTTAAATTTCAAATAAACTTATTTCATGTTTTTACCAGTGAAAAATGGAAATAAGCGCAAACCTAGAATATTCCTTTTACAGCGTTTGGCTGCTAATGTTACGTGAGCGTGCGTTCACTCTCCAATGAATTCAAACTCTAGTTCATGTTTTGTGCCCACAAAGTATGGGGGGCAATCGGTTTTGGCCTGGAATAGCGGGGCGAGTTAAACAGGTAAATTTCTCAAATCGCGCTCAGAGAGAGATTTAGAATAGGCCTGTTCCATGATATTCGCCTTAGTGAAGCTCTATTCAGTCATAATTGATCCAATCGTTTCTCAACGTTCAGATGCTATAACATTTTTTGTAAGACGGACCGCCATCACATGTCTAATGACAATACTATTGAAATTGACAAAACAACTGACAGTTCAACAAGAACCAGCAGTTTAGCAAGGTCTATTCTTAAAAAACCCGTCAAAGATTTGCAGCTAATCCCGGCAGCAGCAATTAAATTGTTAAAGCTGACCAATGATGACACGTCCAAAGTGAAGGATTTGTCCAGAGTCATAGAGACTGAGCCCGCCTTGGCGGCAAAAGTGATACGGATAGTCAATTCTGCGGCTTTTTGCCTCCCCAAAAAAATCACATCGATAAAACATGCTGTCAACTTGCTGGGGTTTTCAGCCGTCAGGCAAGCGGCAATGGATCAATTGATGTACAACAAGTTGATCCGTAATCGAACTAAAAGTCTTTTCAATCAATTATTTTTCTGGCAACACTGCCTTTTTGTTGCTTCATTAAGTAAAAGGATCGGTGTTGCTTTAAGGTATCCGGATCCGGATATGCTGTATACGGGAGGTTTATTACACGACATTGGAAAAATCATTCTTGAAAACTATGGCGAGGTCTCATACAGCGATTATTTATCGGTAGTGGAAAAAACTGATTGCGCCCAAATGGAGAGTGAGAAGACATTTTTTGGCTTGTCTCACACTGAAATTGGCCATCACTTTTGTTTGGAATGGCATTTACCTCAAGCCTTAACGGCTATCATTGCGTTTCATCATGATTTCCCAGCGCCTTCTTCCGAATATCATCAGTATCAAACTGAAATAGCGATCATTGCTTTCTCAAATTATATAGCCTGTATGCAGGGCATCGGTTCAGCGGAAAACTTAAGTGTGCCGGTGCTTCCGGAGCAGGTATTCAAAATTATCGATATCAATCAACTGGATTTGGAAAGTCTGCTGGAACAAGTGGATAAAGATATGGTAAACACACGCGAGTTTTACGGTATCCAGTTTCCTAATGCGAGCCGCCTGCGGGCAAGTTTGGTAAAAACAACATTGAAATTATCGTATTTTGGCGAAAGCAAAACGAAAATCAAACCAACAGGCGCAGACCTGATGGCGCCTAATATTTCAAGTTTGACAATTCCGCACCGAAGTCTGGATCCCGATGACTTTATTCCCTGGACGCTTGAGGCCATTCATAATGATTTTCAAGTGGACCGTGTCATGATGCTTAAAGTCGACCCCAAGCGAAGAGGCATGGTTGCAACTTATTGGTGGCCAAGTTCCATTCTGCAAAAAGACCTGGGCAAATTTGAAATACCGATAAGTTCAATCAGTGGTCAATTGCTAAAGTGTTTACGAACTAAAAAGCCGGTGTTGATAAAAAAAGAAAGCGTAGACGATGAGAAAATACTGCTCCGTCTTGCAGTTGATGAATGTATCGTGCTGCCTGTACTGCGTCATCAGCGGATGGCGGGTCTTATCTATGTAGATAATGCCCTGACGCATCAACCTTTAAAAGAACATCAATTATTTGAAATGTTACCCATAGCCAATGAATTGGGTGTGGCTTTATTAAATGCCCAACTTTACCGACTGGCACAAAAAAAATCGCAAATAGATCCTTTAAGTCAGTTATTCAACAAGCGCGTCATCAATGAATTTTTGGACAAGCTTTTTAAAAGCGGTAAGACGGTGCTTGAAAAAACGGTGTTGGGCTTTATTGATATCGATCGATTCAAGCTATTTAATGACGACTGTGGGCATCAGGCCGGCGATGATGCGTTAAAAATCGTCGCCGATATTCTCCGATCAATGACGCGTCCCGGCGATTTAATCGGTCGGTACGGAGGCGAAGAATTTTTGTTTGTGTTGCGCGATACGGACCCCAAAGGCGCTCTTAACTATGCAGAGCGCATCCGAAAGGAAATAGAGCAAAGAGGTCAGCTGCTCAGTGATCGCTTTCGCGGTCATGCATTGACAGTCAGTATTGGCGTTGCTGTTTACGACGCTTCCTTTACTACTTATGCTGATATGATCAAAGCGGCCGATGATGCCATGTACCGGGCCAAGTCTGAGGGACGAAATCGTGTAGTTATGTGCGGCTTAGGCGCGCTGTATTAAATTATTTTTAAAAGTTTTGGTAATTTCTTCTAACGAGTTCTCAAAAAATGCGGATTCAACTCCTAAGGGCGTTTTAGTCCCTATATCAACCAAAATAGGGCATATCACCTATTTTTATCCTAATTAAAGACCCTCATTTATAGCTAATGTATTGAATTATTTGGCTATTAGAAATGGTTCAATATTTGCATAAAGAATTTCTTCAATTTAGTGAGTTTTTTGTTTTTTCTATACTTGACCGGGAAAATTCGTAAATTGATAAGAATAATAGATAAATTTAAAACTATGGTAAGTGGCGGCTTTTTTGCTCAAGGAAGATTTGTGCTTCCTTGGATAAACGAAAAAGCATGAGTTTAGTGAATTCTCATGTGAATTTTGAATAAAGCCAGCGGGCTAAGCGCCTAAAAATAGATTCGCTAAATTAATAACATTAGTAAAAAGATTTTTTATCAGGATAAAAGTATGAAATTTCCCATAATCATATTAACTGCTATTTGTGCCGTTGTTTCGCAGGGCGGTCAGGCTCATGGGCCTTTACCTGTGCCTTTGATTGGTGTACCAATTCCACCGGTACCCGGTTTGACTGATGGACCTGCCCCAATTGTCGTCAATAAGCCCATGGCCATTGCACTAGGTAAGGCCTTATTTTGGGATGTAAATGTCGGGAGCGATGGCGTGGCTTGTGCGTCTTGTCATTTTCATGCCGGCGCTGATAACCGTGTTAAAAATCAGTTAAATCCTGGAACTCTTAAACCACACCCGGATAATCAGTTTGACCGGTTGTCCTCGGGGCAAGGTGGCCCCAATCACACTTTAAACGCGGATGATTTTCCCCTGGTGCAGTACAAAAATCCCTTTGATAAAACCAGCGGTCGAATTTCTAATACAGATGATGTGGTGGCTTCTTCCGGAACTTTTAGTGGTCGGTTTACCGGCGTATCTGCATTTTCCGGCAGCAATGATAATTGTCAGCGCAGTGCCGATTCGGTGTTCAATGTCAATGGAATTGGCACGCGTTTAGTTGAGCCAAGAAATGCGCCAACCATGATCAATGCCGTTTTTAACCACCGTTCTTTCTGGGACGGAAGAGGTAACAACATTTTTAACGGCAGTAACAGCTGGGGTGATCGTGATCCGGACGCCGGTGTTTGGGTGCAAGTCAACCGTCGCACGGTAAGAAAGCAAGCATTACATCTGGAAAATTCAGCGTTGGCTTCGCAGGCAGTCGCGACTGCACTGAGTCAGCTAGAAATGACCTGTGCGAATCGAAGCATAGCCGATATAGGCCGAAAGTTGTTGCAGCGTAAACCTCTCCAGTATCAAAAGGTTCACCATGAAGACAGCGTGTTTGCCCCATTAAATCTGACAACGAGTTCAGCGAGTCAATTACAACCAGGTCTAAGTACAACCTATAAAGACATGGTGCGTGCCGCTTTTGCCTCCAAATACTGGTCGAATACAGGGCGCGGTGCTTTTGGGGCACCGGTTTCCGGTGGATTGGCTTATACGCAGATGGAAGCTAATTTTTCAATGTTCTTCGGTTTAGCCATCCAGCTATACGAATCCACGTTAGTTTCAGATCAGGCGCCTATTGATACCGCATTAAGAGATCCGGATTCCTATAAACCGATTGGCCTAACCGAATCCGAAAGACGAGGCCAGGAGGTATTTACTGAGAGTCATTGCAACCTTTGTCATGCAGGTCCGGCGATGACCACGGCGGCTATAGTCTCTAACTCCATGCTGGTAACACCGACGCCAAACGCTTTTTTCGGTCCGGATCATAGTCTTAGAGCTTTTGGTCCAAATGCTATGGGTAAAGAATTGGTCGATATGGCTAAGGACGCTGGTATTACCGAAATACCCAGCATTGTAATGAGAGATGTCACCCGTAATCCAAGCGGGCAAAAATTGATCGATTTCGGATTTTTCAATACGGGCGTAGGTGATCCTGAAAACGATCCTGGTTTAGGTGGTGTCGATGATTTTGGTAAGCCGCTCTCATTTACAGCCCAGTATGTGCAGTATCTCTTAGGTAATTACAGTGAAGTAAAAGATCGGGCCGTGAAACATGTGCATAGTTGTCAATTTTTGACACCGCTGGCCTGGGATTTAGGGTTTGATTTTGACTTTCCGGCATTTTTTACCTTATCTGCGGACCGGCAAGTGGATGGTAGCCGTGAAGGTCTGGCGGAAATCAGCTTGCGCAGTAAAAGTTGTCAGGATCCCGCTTATGCGTTTATTCCAACCGTAGCGGCCGCAACAGCGGCATTCAACAATCCGAATGATCAAAAATTTGCACAGGGTTCCAAGGCGGCTTTCAAGATTCCAACTTTGCGCAATATCGAATTAACAGGCCCCTATATGCACAATGGCAGTATGGCGACTCTTGAGCAAGTCATTGAATTTTATGCGCGAGGCGGTAATTTTGATAACAGTAATCAAAGTGACTTTTTAACTCGAACGCCGATGAGTAACAATCCTCAAAAACGAGCTGATCTGTTGGCATTTTTAAAAACCTTTACCGATGATCGGGTGCGTTACGAGCAGGCACCTTTTGACCATCCTGAACTGATCGTGCCCAATGGTCACCAGGGTGATGATCAATTTGTTGAGTCAGGTCATCCCTTGGCATCAGCATTGGCTAAGGAATCGTTTTTGCTGATTCCTGCCGTAGGAGCGAATGGCAAAATAGATCCTGTAGAGCCATTTTTGGCGCCTTAATCAATGCTGGCTTAACTTTTCAGCAAACCAAGCCCTGTCGGTCATGGCGGGGCTTGGTTTCTCGCAAAATTTTTAAAATTCAGGAAAATGTATGAATAGTTTGAAACGAAATTCAGGTTATATGGCTGCTATCGTGCTGGCTGCTTGTCTGCCTCAATCTGCTTTGGCGTTAAGCCAATATACCGGTAGTGTTGATTTTTCTTATTCCATAACTGCCAATAATCGCAATGCTAACGGTAATTTGCAGTTTTTATCGATAACAGATTTCTTGGTGGTCATTCCTGCCGTTGAAAGCAGTTCTAGCTCTTATAGCTCCAGTTATCAGGAGTTTAGCGGCTTAGGTGAGTTATATTCCGTATCCCTTGCGGGTCAAGACAGTATTGCTTTCGGAAACTCAATCAGCGAGTATTTCTCGGATTTAAAGATAGGGTTTTCAAACAACTCGCACGATTTAGATGACATATACGATATACGTATAGAATTTAATTACACGCTAACCGCACAAACGACAGGGAGATTTGCCGATACCGATGTGTTTTTTTCCTATTCCAACGAGAACTTCAATCTGGATGAGCTTGTTGTCGCTCATGCATCTTCCGAGACTAACAGCTTTGATCAGATAGTAAATTCTGATTCTTTCAGCTTCGTATTGGCGGCAGGAGAATTGGAGAATATATATTTCCAAAGTGCCGTCGTGGGCCAACTAGAAGCATCTGTTGTTCCAATCCCGGCTGCAATCTGGTTGTTTGTCAGCGGCATGGTTGGCTTGATCGGCCTTCGCAGCAAGCAGTCAATAAGGAGCTAATCAAGTCAAATTTAAACGGCATCAATTTTTCATCGTACCTGTTCACTCGCTTTTAATTAGGGGGTGTTACAGGTGGAAAGTGGATTTTAAAACTGTCTCAAACCACCGCCGTCGCTAGCGAATCTGCTATCGGTATCCTCGTAAAGCTTTTTACGGCCCTTTTTTACTTCAAAGTGATAATGGCGGTTAGTAATGTGGGTCAAATCACACGCTTTTTATTAAATATGTGTGATTTGACTCAGTTTTAAGGGGTTGAATTTATAGGGTCAATTAACCTCTTGCTGGATTAAATAAAATGTCAGATCTATGTATATGATTAATATTAAAAAAATTCTAAAGCAAATTTTTAAATATATGGCACAAGAAATGCTCTTATCATCAAGGAGACTGGCGGGTTGCAAACTGAAAATTGCCATACTGTTTGGTCGAAAAATTATTGATTAAATCGAGGAGCAACTATGCAACAAAAAAGATTAGTTAAAGCTATTGGGGTAGCGTTAACTGGTTCTGCATTAACATTCGGAGTTGCCGGTCCTGCATCTGCGCATGTTATGTATAATTCTGCCAATTGGGGTGATGGAACTGATGGGTGGGTATTAACTGGCGGCTCTGATGGTGGTGGCGCTCCAATTCCTTGGCTAGGTACAGAAAATGGTGCCTTGCCGTTAGGTTTTACACCGGAGAAGCATGCGTTGAACTGGGCTGCGATTATCCATAATCCTCACCAGACTCTTGAAGTCTCTGCCGCTCATGCAGCTAGAGAATATGACGGCGCGGTAGTTGATCTTGATACGGCGAATGGGGCGTGGGGCTCTTGGCAGGCTGATTTAAACAACCCTACTTTTACACGCGGCTGGGCTCATAATACCGATTTCGGCCTGATCAAATCAGAAATCGATACCACTATCAGAATTGCTGTGGACAAGGTTAATGAGGCTGATAATATTTTTAATTTTGGTATAACTGTTTTTAAAGGTATACACACCGGCGAGATTAATCACCATTCCGTATGGAATGCAGGTTATATTTCCGGGAAAAATGAAGCTCCTGCTAAGGTCAATAATCCTTTCGGTGGACGTGGTTTGACTTATTTGACGCACGGCGATAGCAGCTTTGTAGAGTTTGATGCCAGAGCAGGGCAGTTGTATTCCATTTATTTGGGTGGAAACGATATCAACGGTGACATATTCGGCACACCTTTTGGTTATAAAGCGACTGTTAGTGCGGTACCGGTACCTGCAGCGGTCTGGTTGTTCGGTAGCGGTCTGATGGGGCTGATTGGGCTAAAGCGCAAAAAATTAGCATATCAAAAGTAATATGCCCTTCAGGTTGGGTTGGCGATAGCCAACCCAACATTTCAAGCTCTTGGGTTAGTCGTTGGGTTTCGAATAGCGTGTAACCCAGCTGTCGCTGAACTCTTACGAATTTAGCTCTCAGCTTCAGGTTATAAGCGCAATCCAAGTTGCCTCTTTCATTAAGCTGATGTCTTAAGCAGTCAAATCTATCGATTTGCTACGCGGTGATGTTTTACTGCTTTTTTACCGTGGCGTTTCGTTAATAAATTTCTCGGTTTCATTCTTTGTATCTTTCGAATATCCGAACGCATCAATGTAAGGTTCTAATACCTCGCTGATAGCATCAAACTCATGTGCATAGTGTTTCCAGCGACCGATAGATGTTGTATAGAGCGGTTGTGTAACCTGGTCGAAACTGGGGCTGGCGATAAACTTTTTTGCTGCCAGCTTATGAAATTCGACTGCTTGTTCATTCCAAGACAAGCCCAGAAAATCAAAGATATGACTAAATGAAGCTGAAAAATCGGTGATACCGTCTTCGTATCGCAAAGTCATCGTATCCATTGTCAGTAAGGGGCTGATATGCAACCACCAATTCATGGTTCGTGCATAAAAGCGGGCTGTTGATTGCCAGTCCAACAAGTGTACGGTCGCTGCAGACGGTGTCATTACCTGCATAAAGCAACTTAGGCAAACATCGCGCGGATCGCGCATCATAAATATGACTTTGGCATCTGGAAATATCACATTGAGTAAGCCCAAATCAAAGGTATTCATTGTGGTTTTGTCTAGAAATAGCTTTTGGTTAATCTCTTTCCCGTAGCGTTGTTCTGCTAACTGCCAGTAAAAACCACGTAAATGGCGAATATTATCTGCGCTGGCTGCGCGCAGTTGTTCTATTGGTTTGTCTTTAATGGATGAAATACGGTTTAGTTCATCTTTCATCGCTACAACCAGATCGGTCTCGTCCGAGACAAATACATCGGGATGTGTGTCAAGAATCTCCTGAGTTAGCGTGGTGCCTGAGCGAAAGAAACCGACCAAAAATACGGGTGCTCGATGCTCAGATAACCATTCAGATGTTGCCCAACGATTCATTAGAGGAGTCTCGAATCCGGAGCTGTATGCTGCTAACAAATCAAAAACAAAAGCGTTATCTTGCTTTTGCACTTCCGGTATGTGCCGGGCATGCTCTGCAGCAGCATGAAGGTGTTCAAATACCTGTTCGTAAATGCCTAACTTATCGTAAATTCTGGCTAATTCTTTATGGGCGCGAAAAGAAGACTCGTTACTTGCTGCCATCTGCAAAACGCGGATCAAACGTTCAATAGCAGCATGATATTGTTTGTTACGCGCTTCCAGCATTGCATGTTGCAGGTTTAAAACAGCATTCTCCGGCGCTTTTCGCAGGGCTTGCAAGCTGGCGGTCAGCGCCAAATCATTAATGTTGAGGCGCGAATACGTATGCGCCAATAATTGAAATCCCCGTACATCCTTATTGATTTGTACGGCTTGTTTAATCAACTCAAGCGAACTCGGGTAGTCATTCCAAAATTGTAACTGCTCAGCCAGTAGCAGTAATTGTTGCGTATTACCTGTTTTACGGCTGGCATGCGCCAGTAGCGATCCTGATTTGCGTAAATAGACAAGACCCTCGCGGTTTTGTCGGGTCCAGCATAAGGCCTGTCCCAAACAGGCCAGCGCTTGAGCGTCTTTAGGCTTTTCGAGCACTGCCTTTTTAAACCAACTAACGGCATTGTCCATGTTTCCAGAATTGATGGCGTTTTGACCTTGAAGTAAATAGGTTGACATCGTGAGATTGAATTAAAGTGGTTTAAAGTAATACATTGTAATGAAACGGGAGGGCATTCGGAAAAGTAAACATAAAGTCAAACTATTGTCCGTTCAGGTTTTTCATCAACACAAAAAATGAGCCAATTAAGACGCTGATTAGGATTTTCTGGGAGCGAATGGTTTTATTCCGGTTGCGCTGAATAAGTGCGAATATTAAAGCAATTTACGAGCCATTAATTAATATTGGTAAACCCCCGGCTATGCCGGGGGACTCTCAAAGGTTTGACCTATAAGGCGGTCGCAACGATGCTCTTATCTCGACCAAAAGATAGGAGAATCGAAAATGAGAGAATATCAAAGTTTGAGTCATAGCAAGTGGGATTGCAAATACCATGTGGTGTTTATTCCAAAGCGCAG
>JAGXSU010000159.1 GCA_018333785.1 Methylomicrobium sp.
CCCGCCTGCACGGTCTTGATCTGCGCTTTGTGCTGGGAGTTGTTCCTCAGTAATTTGGCTTCGATCAATCCGCGGGCGAGCGGCGTGGCATGGATCGGCGCGGAAATCTCCGCGATGACGTGTTGGATCGCGCCGATGTGGTCTTCGTGCCCGTGCGTGATGAAGATTCCCAGCACGCGGTTGGCGCGTTTCTTTAAATATTCAAAGTCCGGGATGATGTAGTCCACCCCCAGCATGTCGTTGTTGGGGAACATGATGCCGGCGTCCACCACGATGATGTCGCCGCCGAACTCGTACGCCATCATGTTCTTTCCCACTTCGCCCAAGCCCCCGAGCGGGATAATTCTTAATTTGTTTTTCTTGCTCATTATTTTTATATACCTCTTGATTTAAAAGATTTCAAAACCGCCTGCGGCGGGTATGGTCTTTGGTATGAAAAAAGACCTCCGCTGACTTGCTCGCGAGAGGTCCCTGTGTAAATTTCAAACACAAAACGCCTTGCCAAACAAAACTGCCGAACGGCAGGTAAAGTCAACTTCAAACTGACGATATTATAGCAGGGTAAAGGGGATTCGTCAATTTATTTTTCTACAAATTTATTTTTTTGTCGCAAGACCATTCTTCCCCCTCATTCCAAAGTGCTAGTAATTCCTTTAAATGGAACTCATACCAGCGGCCATCAGCTACTTTTAATAAATACCGAGGAGTTGTGTCATCTGTAGGGCGAAAACTATATTGGTTAATGTACAATTTTCCCGATGAAGTGTTTGGATCAATAGCTATTGCACTGTAAGCCAGTGGAAATTGAATTGTTCGAATCTCTAAATGGTTAGGTGCAATCTTTTTGAGATTGCATAATAGATTAAGTACGAAAATGATATCATTACTTTTTGGAACAACGCCTTGATGGGCATAGGTTCTGGCTACTGACATTTCAACTCCCGCGCCTTCAGGGTTAACCAATAATACCTTAATGTGGTGTCCTTTTTTGAGTTTTTTTTCATAAATCGCATAATTTGTCTTGATCATTCGCCTAAGACTTACCCCGAAAAGCCATAAAACATCGCAGTTCTCAACTTCTTTGTGGTAAGTTAATGGGAAAGAGGTTAGAAAAAAGGAATCCGCCGTTTTCGACAATCGGGTTATTAATTCCTCGATTTTATGTCGGTTTCCTAAACTATTAATTGCCATAAGTGCTAAAATAGACAATATAAAAGGAGAAAAATAGTCCTGAAAAGAAAACCCAAGTAAATTTAATATTACCAGTGTTATAGCTAATATTATACTTAAATACTGGTCTATATTTTCGCCTGCGCGAAAATCACTCCAAATTCTCTGAATTAGTTTCATATTCTGTCCCAGTTAATGTTTTTTATGATGATTAAAAAGTAAGGTGATAATCCTGATATAAAATTTTGTGAATGTGTAAACACTATGAATTTTCTCATGATTATGCAAAATATATTTTGGCCTGGTTGTGTAGATTCGCTGATGGTGTTCTGGGCGGAGTAGACTCTGCGATGATTCCCATAGTTTATTGATGAACACTCAAGTGGGCAGATCGTCAAAAAAATCTATAAGATCTGATGGGCAATTGCCTTCGAACAGTTTCTGTAAATCACTTCTTTTATCTCTTGATATTGCTATTACATCGGCTCCACGCCCCCCATGTGCTGCTCTTCTGATAAAATCAAAATAGCCTTTATTGTGAAGTGCCCTCATAAATGTGCGTCCTACTGGTAATGAATCGGGGTGAATTCCTCTAAGTAGTCCTACTTCGTTATGTGTTGCTCCAAAATTATACCGTGCCATTTTACGCAAAATTCTTTGGGCTATCCTGTATTTTGGACTGCGAGTTAGAGAATTGATTTTGGCTTGTAGCCCAACTTCTGATCCGCTCGTAAATAACCATTGTTTAGCTTCTATGCCAAATTTGGGTAATGCACGTTTTTGAATAGGATCATATACAACAATGCTCTGGATATCTGCTTTGGAGAAATCTGCCCCGTCCAAAATTGCGTTATCAAAAGCGGTCATTTCTATTACAGCGCCCCGGAAATCCGCGCCGGTTAAATCTGTATCCTTAAAATTTACCCCTCCTATTAATGAGTTAAAGAATTTGGAACTGGATAAATCCCGTTGTCCAAGATCCAAATTGCCCAGATCCAATTCGGAGAAATCAGGTGGTTGATTCATCAACAATTCAATTTCTTCTCTCGTTTGATTCGCCTTGATTTTCCAAATGATGCTGAAATAAAAATCCCTTAGTTTACTAAATGACTGCATGCCGGTATTAATTTTTTGTAACTTTTCGTCTGATAGTAGATGATGTAAAAAAATTAAGGCTCCATCTGTTAACGTCGATACTGAAAATAAAGAGTTGGCGCGGTCCGAGAATAGGTGTTCATTAATAAATTCTGCATATAAAAATTCTCGTAAGGCATTATGACTGAAGCCAACACGCGAGTCGAGACTTTCTGGATTTTGAGATAAGCCAGAAGGTGTTTTTTCCACTGTCAGCCCGGCTGCACGACGGCATGTCCGAAAATACTGTTCTGCAATAATCTCGGGCGTCTCGTGGGATTTAATTTTATGTTTAAATAAATCATCAATTAAGTTTTTGATGACATTATTTGTAACATAATTGTCGTTCCCTTGTCTTGAAATAATATATGCCAGTTCTTTGAGAAATAAATGCCTCTCTGAGTTTGTCAAGACGCCACCAAATAAACTCTCATCTCTTTTGAGTAATTGTGTCATTATTAGTTTAAACAGATTTGCCTCGTTGATTTTATGTTCTAACCCTCTTATGTCTGTTTCCTTTAGCGAGGGAACTGCCATCATTAGCAATCTTGCGATTACAGGCCTTTCAGTCATTTGAGCAAGGCCATGGATGCGTTTAATTAAATTATTAAGTTTACTAAGCGCTTCAGGTGAATTCCGCAGAACCTTAGCGAAAAAAAATTGTTTTTGTTCTTCGCTCAGGTCACTTAAAGATACAGTAGTTGTCTTTTTTATTTGTTGTTCAAGTTGGACATCGTATTCTGAAAATTTTTTGTAAAAATCATAATCTTCATGATCTTGCGGGAGGAGGTTTACATCAGCAAATATTTTTAATCTTTCGGCGCCACTTTCAAAATAAGTGGGACGACTTGTAAGGATGGCTTTAGATTTACCCGTTATTCCCCCCATGAGTTCTTTTAGATTGTTCTGTATTTCTGCCCGACTTAATTTTTGAGCCATTTCGTCGAATGAGTCCAGTAAAAGCAGAATTCTACCCCTCTTAACCCAGTTTTCAAAAGCATTATAATATACCCCGCTAAGTCCGATATCTTCAAATAAAGCTAAAATTAAATTTCTAAATGTAAATGTTTTTACAAAATTTTGCAGCGGTATCAATATTGGGATTGGGTTATTTTCTGGGTCATTTTTATACTTTTCCATTGCCCTTTTAAGATGCATCTGTAGTAATGAAGTTTTACCAACTCCATAATCGCCCAAAACAGTTAGCCAATTACTTTCGTCATTTCGACTCCAATCTTCTAGGTAATCCCACGCTAGAGACTTTCCTTTAGCATGCTCAATATAAGGTTCGACATATTCGGTTTGCAAGTTTAAGAAATTAGGATCGTTTAGAACACGTTCAACATAAGGGCTAAAATTAATCATTTGAGAAACTAACTGATCATAAGTTGTTAATTGTATGCCTAATCTTACTCCTTCTGTGACCATAGTTAGATCTAATTTATTATGTGCAACAATGGCCAGCAGTGATAAGGGATCATCTTCTCTAATTTTTAATAATGAATTTAAGTCTGAATTGCCTACCTCGTCGACGCATTTTATATAAACCGGGCGGCGTTCTAACCCCTGAATTGGTGTGGCTATTAAATCCCAAGAGTTTTGCGCTTGTTGTGACGGCGCACCCTTGACATTGTATCCACACAGTTCAAACAATTCCTTCACTTGCCAGGTGAGTGAAGTTTTACTTTCATTCTTTTTTTCGGTGGTGTAATCGAACGAATCAAGAATCACTTGTTTATAGGCAAATTTAGTTTTTTCGAGAATGGGTTGCATTGATGATAGTTCTTTGTTGATTTTGTTTTTTCGTTTTTTGACCAATTCTGTTGCTTCTAAGTCCGTTTTTGCCCGTTGGCTGGGATGAATAGTAATTTCCCACCTGTTTGAATTTATTGTGATACTGTCAATTAATTGGTGCGTCGTCCAATGTCTTATGCTATCCTCAGATAAGGGGAGACTTCTCTCAAGGTCATCCGGTGCTCTCTCAAAATCCGAGTCCAATTCATCCGCTAATCTAAATAGGCATGCTAGTAATGGCATGTTTATTTCTCTGCCCGCAAGATGATTGCTTTCGATATTTTCAAGGGTTTTTATAATGCTTTGATTTTCTTCGTAGTCTCGATGTGCCAAGCATAGTTGACTTATTCGATAGGCATACTGGTCATCAACTCCCTCAATTTTTGAGCATCCCCTCTTTAAGTCCCAAATCAAATCCGCACTAATTCGATTGTGTATTTTTCTTTCGTTTGGGTTCAACATTCCTAAATCATGAGTATAAATTGCTCCTATTAATATGAAAATCTCGTACGGGCCAATTTGATCTTCAGAAATTCCAAACAAATGAGTTGGGATAAGGTCAAATAATATTTTTCCCAGGCGATTTACATGATTTTCGCCATGAAAAGTGTACCCTGACTGTTGGCAGGCTCTTTCAACTTTTGTTAATTCGGGTTTGGCAAACTCTTTGATGATTTCTAATTGGCGCGGTAATTGCTGTAGGTTTTCTTGCATGCAATACTTGTGGAATAAATCTTCTAATTGCTTCATTGATTACATCCTCTTTTTGATTTTGTGGTGTTATGAAAAGAACGCTTCTTTCGTAATTTGAAGCTGGGACGATATAAGTCCGCAAAGAAATTCTGTGGATGAATTTGTATAATCTTAATCGTAACAATGCCTTCTTGCAAACCTTTCTTGTGACGCGGCATCCATATTGTAGTGATTTAGATTGTACGTCTGATGTGAAATAGATTTGCGTAGATTTTTAGGCGCTTTTCAGACTGTTTTTACTTGATGCAGAGCGACAAATAGCCATTTTCCAAATCAAAGTTACCTGTTTCTGCCTGAAACTGGGCAAAATCTCGCCAAATTCACATCAGGCGTATTGTATAAATTTTATTACAAAGATCGTTTTCTGAATAGATTTCAGCCTTATTTCATGACTATAGTAAACGTTGGAAACTTGGTGATCTCAGTTTTGCACAAACGGCAGACCGTGGACCGCCGACGTTCTTTTCGCAACCCATGGTCTACCGTCTACGATCAGCGGTCAAACTCGGCGTTTCCGCCGCTCCATCAGCACATTGAATTGCAACTGTTTCTCGGAGATGATCTTTTTGATCCTGTTCCGCTGGCTTTCCTCGTACGTCGTGGCAAGACGTTCCTTCAGCGCTGCGATCTCCTGCAACAGTTCGACTTCCGCCGAGACCATCCCGGCGTTTTTCAAAACCGAATAGACCATCCGCAGTTCTTCGGGCGTTTCAAAATACGCGGACAGGTCGAGCGGCTTGCCCTTGCCTTTCAGGTTGTCGAACTCGCCGCGCTCCTGCGCTTCCTTGATGATGGCTTCCACTGATTTTTCCAGGCTCATGACCGCAATTATATGCTTAATTTCACAATGCAAATTGACATTCCTTGGAGCCTCATGTAAACTTCTCCAATGGACATAGACCTCGACCTCTACCGTCACGAAATCCGCATATCGTCCGATCCCCTCATTCGTCTTTCTGCAATCGATGTTTCGCCCGAGCGCGCCCAGCGAACGCTCGTTTTCATTCATGGATTCGGCGGGAAGGCGGAGCAGTGGGCATATCAAATGCAAAAGTTTGCTATGGATAACCGCGTCATCGCATTGGATTTGCGCGGACATGGTCTCTCCGACAAGCCGTCCACCGGCTACGACATGGAGCGCATCCAACTGGACCTCGAAACTGCGCTGACCCAGTTGAACGTATCCACGCCTTTTGTTTTGATCGGTCACTCCTTCGGCGGCGCCATCGTCACGGACTATGCCCTCAATCACCCCGACCATATCGAAAAATTGATCCTGATCGCCACGGCGGGGGAATTTCGTTTAAATCCATTGCTTAGGGCGGGATTGAGCCTGCCTGCGTCCGTGTTGCGGGTCGTCGGTCCGATCACACGTTCCTGGCTGCACGCGCCGCCCCATGCGCTCAGGGATTTTTACAACCGCAACATGTCCAAATGGATCGGCTGGGACAAGTTCGCCAATTTGCAGGTTCCCACCATGGTCATCCGCGGACACCGCGACTATGTCTTCGACCGCCCGCTGTTCGAGAAGGTGGCAAAATCCATTCCGGGCGCGGAGGATGTCGATGTCCGCGTATCAGGTCACATGGTCATGTTGGAGAGGCGCGCGGCAGTCGACCGCTCGATTGCGAATTTTCTCGAGGGCGAGTCCAAAAAATCATGGCGCGATACATCCTTCGTCACCCCGAAATCATCCCGTGATGAGTTGAAGCGCGAGCGCATCTGGCTCAATCAGTATGAGGACGGTGTGCCGTACACCGTGGACGTGCCGCGCATTCCCGCGCATCTTTTATTGCGTTCGTCGGTGCGGCGTTTCCCAAACCGTCCCGCCATTTATTTCGAGGGCGCGAAGTTATCGTATCGGAAGTTGAACCACGAAGCGAACCGTTTTGCAAATGCGTTGCTCGCGCAGGGAATCGGCAAGGGTGCGCGCGTGGTGTTGTTGCTGCCAAACGTGCCGCAGATGGTAATCGGATTTTATGGCGCGTTGAAGGCGGGCGCGGTGGTGGTCTTGACGCCGCCCGTGATCGAGCCTGAGGAATTGATCCGCCAGGTCAAAGTGGCGGACGCGAGTGTGCTGGTGACGCTCTCCAATTGGGCGGGGCTGGCAAAAAAAATTCAAGACGGCACGGGGATACCGAATGTCGTGTTGACCGACCCCGCAGATTATCTTTCCCTGCCGAAGTATCTGGTCTCGCGCTGGCGCAACCGCGGCTTGGAAGTGCGGAACTCCCTGCATTGGAACCGCTGGCTTTCCCAGCAGAATAAAAAATCCCCGAATGTGGATGTTGCGCCTGAAGATCTTGCCGTTATCCTGTTCACGGGCGGCACGACTGCGCAATCCAAAGGTGTGATGCTTTCGCACCGCAACCTCGTGGCGAATGCGCTCCAAACCCGTCACTGGCTGCCAAATGCGGACGCAGGCAGGGAGCGGCTTTTGTGCGTCGTGCCGTTCTTCCACAGTTACGGCATGACCGCCGCGATGAACGTGCCGGTTTCCATCGGCGCGGCGATGATCCTCAAAGCGCAATTCCAGGTGCTGGATGTGTTGAAGACCATCAAGAAATACAAACCGACCATCTTCCCCGGTTCGCCGAGTATGTATGTTGCCATCAATAACTTCCGCGGCGTGCGGAAATACGGAATCGGCTCGATCAAAGCCTGCATCAGCGGCTCCGCGCCGCTCCCCGTGGAAGTGCAGGAGGCGTTCGAGAAACTCACCAAAGGCAAACTCGTCGAAGGGTACGGACTCACAGAGGCGTCGCCCGTCACGCACGCCAACCCGCTGAACAAGAACCGCCGCATCGGGACGATTGGCGTGCCGCTCCCGTCCACGCAGGCGGCGGTGGTCGATTTGAAAACGTCGAGCAAGGAAGTGGAGCCCGGGCAGATCGGCGAACTGGCGATCCGCGGTCCGCAGGTGATGATGGGCTACTGGAAGGACGAAGCCGCCACGAAAGAAGTGCTCACCAAGGACGGCTGGCTGCTGACCGGCGACGTTGCCCAAATGGACGAGGACGGCTTCTGCCGCATCATCGCCCGCAAGGCGGACATGTGGTATCCCGAAAAGGGCGGCAGGGAACCCGCCTTCCCCCGCGATGTGGAAGAGGTTATTTACGAAATCCCGCAGATCAAGGAAGTGGCGGTCGTCGCCGTGGCGGGGCATCCCTTTGCGTTTGTCATTGCAGGGAAGGAAAAGCCCAGCGCGGAGTCGGTACTGGCGTATTGCAAGCGCCGCCTGCCGCCGCATCTCGTCCCGCGCTTCGTCATTTTCATGGACGAGTTCCCGCGCACGTTCATCGGCAAGGTCCTGCGGCGCGAACTGGCAAAACGCTACGGCAAACAGATTGCCAGCGAATAGAAAACAAAAGTTCACCTGCCATTAATCAAGGCGGAGTATCATCCCGCACATTCCATTATGTCAATTCAAATGCTTTCCAACACCGTCAATTACAAAACCATCACGCTTGAAAATAACCAAAAGGTCAATTACGTTCAGCAGGGACACGGGCATCCCGCCGTGCTCACGCATGGGCTTGCCGCGTCGCTTCACGATTGGGACGACCTGCTCCCTGAACTCGCCGCTGCGGGCTATGCGGGTTATGCGCTCGACCTGCTCGGTCACGGCGAGAGCGAGAAACCCGCGCACCCCCGCCAGTACACCATCGAAAACATGTTTGCCCATTTCGAGAAATGGATCAACTCGTTACAGCGAACCGAGCCGCTGATCCTCATCGGACATTCGCTGGGCGGCGGGCTGTCGCTCATGTACGCGCTTCGCCATCCCGAGCGCGTGCGCGCGCTGGTATTGGTCAATCCGTTCTACGACATCACCCAACTGCCGCCGATGATGCAGAGGGTCTTCCACCACCAATTGATCAACACCCACCTCATCGACCGCACGCCGTACCGCCTCTTCCGCTTTTTGGTGGATGTGAGCAGTTTCAATTTTTACATCGGAAACCGCGAGACGCATATCCTGCCCGAACACATCCGCTATCAGACTGCGCTGGACTACAAACGCGCCTCGAGCGGAATCTACAACATCCCGCGCACGCTTCCCGACCTGACCCGTGACCTGCCCCGCCTGCCCCAGCCGACTCTCCTCCTGTGGGGCGGACGCGACCAGACGCTTGCGCCGTCGTCCTTCTCGAAGTTGCAAACAATGCTCCCGAACATCAAGGGGATGCATGAACTCCCCATCTGCGGGCATGTGCCGCATCAATGCCACCCTGGGAAGTTGAATCCGCATGTGATCGAGTTTCTGCGCAGGGTTTAGGCGAAGAGGTTCGGGCGTTGAGTCGCTTTGGGGTGGAATCAAAATCAGATTTAAGGGCGAAGCGGGGTTTCATCCATTTTTTAAGATTCATATCCCCCATATATCCCTTGTCAATAGATATGTAAAGTGCTAAAATCTCGAACACAAAATAACCATATGTACGGGGATGCAGTGCTGTAACGCCCATATATGGCTGTGACAAATGTTCTAATATTGGAGCCTCTCTCGGATGCGTTGTCCGTATTGCAAACATCACGACTCAAAGGTGCTCGATACCTCCCATGACAGCCACGGGGGGATTCGACGCCGCCGCGAATGCCTGAAATGCCGCCAGCGTTTCAGCAGTTATGAGCGTCCAATTCTTGCCGTGCCGTTGATCGTGAAGCAGGATGGCACGCGCGAGGAGTTCGACCGCGAGAAGATGGCGCGCGGAATTCGCATTTCGTGCGCGAAGCGACCGGTCTCTGCGGCGGACATCGAGCGCATGATCGGTCAGGTGGAAGCCCAATTGCAGAAACTCGGCAAGGCGGAGGTCTCCTCCCGTGTGGTCGGCGACCTGGTGATGAAGATTTTAAAGGAGGTGGATCAGATCGCGTACATCCGCTACGCGATCGTGTACTTGGGACTGGACGACCTTCAGTCCATCCGCACCGAGATCGACCAATTGCTCAAAGACTAATTCAAGGCAGGGACGTTCCCCCCAAGGGGGGAGTGTCTTTGCCTTTTTGTACCGCTACTTATCACGTCATTCTGAGCCGCGCAGCGGTGAAGAATCCCGCCCGAAGGGCGAGACTCTTCGCTCCGCTCAGAGTGACGGAAAACAATGTTTACAGGAGAGTGTCACATGGTAACCAAATCAACCGAACCCAAAGTCAAGAACGGTCTCTTGCCCACGCCTCCCATGCCGAAGGGATTGCCGAAGGCGCAGTTGACCGATAATGCTCGGCAGGTGCTGATGAAGCGCTACGTGCGGCGCGGCGATGATGGCAAGCCCGCCGAGAACGTCGAGGAGATGTTCTGGCGCGTGGCGTATCACGTCGCCA
>JAGXSU010000160.1 GCA_018333785.1 Methylomicrobium sp.
GGCAACTGTCCCAACGGCGTTACGGCCGCTTGCGGATTCCATTCGACATGAATCCGCCCGCCAAATGTGTCGACCGTTACGGGTTCGGCTAAGGGTAACAATGCTTTTGATTGGCCTTCACCCAATGGGTGAGTCATGATCTCTTGCATAAGCGCCTCATTCTCAATTGATATCAATTACTTAAGATAGTTTAGCAAGTTTTAACTGCTCTTTTTAGGTTAATAGATTAATAGTTGGCTATGTTCGCATTAATAGTAGGCGTCGCCCCGGCAAGGATTGCCGGGGGCCGGAAGCCATGGATGGCGTCGGGCTTTCACATCCTTGTGACCTGGATTCGCTTACGCGGTCTAACGGCTCCGACGATCCATGCCGGAATGACGGTGTTGATTTACTTTCAACTACTAACGCGATCGTAGTCTAATAGTTACCGTCGTTCCGCCAGCCCAAACATAATGGCAGTCCGTTTTTGAAATTATTGGGGAACTTAAGCCCAATAAAAAAAGCGGCACATTTTAAAAAAATAGGCCGCTTTTTTAGATGAATGAATTATTGAAAAATCTACCAGGTCCTAAAGTCTCCGGTATCAATATGCACGAAATCAGAATGACCATAGTAGCCTACACCGCCTTGACGCAAAGCCAAAGCAGCATTCCGAATTCTTCTAGTATCCACACCCGGCAAACGAATATCGACAGCTTTTCCCTGCATGTGCAGGCTGTGCTTTGCTACACCGTGAGTATGTTTTCTCAAGATAGCGTTCGTTGATGGGGACCGGTAAGCTGACAAGATGTTGAAGGGTTTATTCACACCTAACATCATCCGAAGGTCATACAATTGGTCAAGTAAAGCGGGATCAATAGGATGCACATCACCGGAACGGTAGTCGCGAAGCAAATAATTGATCTCATGCAATGCCTCGCTGATATAACGGCCTTGCTCGAAATAAGTCAATTTTAACTTGTCGCCGGTGTGCATGTTTTGAAAAGCCAACGTTTTATAAACCGGAAAACGTCTTACCGATGCGTTGGCAATGATAGGTGTTCCTATCGTCAGCAGTGTGCCATAAGCCATGTTTTTCAAGAACCGCCGCCTTGACGCAACCACACTATCCTCGTCGTGACCATGGTTTTCTAAAATATGCTTTGTCATAGTTGATACTTCTGTTGTTAATCAATTTTTTACAGACTCATTCTTAACAGTCTGTCTTAAATTTAGCTTAAAAGAAAAATAATGTGATCTTGTTTTAATTTTAACAAAATAAAATGAGGCATCCCCTTGTCATTTTTTGAAAAAAAAGATCGTCTCTTAGGCCTTATCCTTTGCCGCCTAGCGTATAAAATCTGCTTATAATGCTGCAAATGGCTATGTGGCTAAATTTAAAGCTCCCAGGCTTTAAAACGTATTATTTTCCGGCACACAAAGCCTTTCTGATAGGCAAAATGGCCGGGCAAGACCAGAATCAGACGATGGGTATCGTTTTTTTGACCTCCAGACTGCGATCTCGCGCAATCAATAAATAAAATGCGGGCACGACAAACAAAGTAAACAAGGTGCCAACCCCCAATCCACTGGCGATTACCAAACCGATATCAAACCGGCTGGCCGCTCCGGGCCCTGATGCCATTAGCAGGGGAATCATCGCCACTATCATTGAAACCGTCGTCATCAATACCGGCCGCAGCCTGATTTTTGACGATTCTTCAATCGCGTCGCGTTTAGACAGGCCTTCCGTAAGCTGCAGCTGGTTAGCAAACTCAACAATCAAGATACCGTTTTTAGCTATCAAGCCGACCAAGGTAATCAGCCCGACCTGGGTGTAGATATTGATTGTGGCAAAACCCAGCATGATAAAGGCTAATGCACTGGCTATCGATAACGGCACCGAGATCAAAATAATCAGGGGATCGCGCCAGCTCTCAAATTGAGCCGCCAGCATCAGATAAATAACCAATAAAGACATGAAGAAAGTCAAAATCAAGGCACTGCCTTGTTGCGCGTATTGCCTTGAACTACCGGTGTAATCGTGACTGAAACCACGCGGAAAAACGCTCTCAGCCTCTTGTTCAAGATAGGCCATCGCATCACCTAACGACACACCCGGCGCCATCATGCCGTTTAATGTCAAACTGTTCAGCTGCTGAAACTGCGTCCGTTTACTCGGCTCAACCGAATGTTCGATACGCACCAGAGAGGATAGAGGCACCTGCCCTCCTGATGCCGTTCTCAGGTAATAATTATCGAATTTACTGGTATCCAGCCTGGCTAAATCATCAACCTGAGGAATCACTTTGTAGCTTCGGCCTTGCAGACTGAACCGGTTGACATACTGCCCGCCTAACAAGGTCGCCAGATTTTTACCGATTTCCTGCATCGTAAGACCCAAATCCGCCGCCCTGTCCCTGTCAATCACCAATGTTGCTTTGGGCCGGTTAAATTCGACGTCCTTCATTAAAAATGAAAAACGTCCGCTCTGCATGGCGTTATTAACTATCTGATCAGCAACCTTATCCAGGGTTTGATAATCGGAATCAGTGATCATGACGAATTGTAAAGGCAAGCCACCGCCGGAACCGGGCAAACTGGGCCTCGGAATAATGGCTGTTTGAAATCCGGCAATAGCGTTCACTTTGGCCTGAAGGTCCGGCTGAATCTCCATTTGAGACCGTTTACGGTCAAAAGCGGAAGGCATTTTGAAGCCGCCAAATACAGCATTATTATCGCCCCCAAAACCCAGCAACAAAAAGCTCTCTTTGTATTCAGGAAATGTTTCGAAAACGTTGATCAGCTCCCGTGTATAGGTTTCGTTATAGTTCAGAGTGGCTGTTTGCGGACCCGTCGCCATAAAAAACAGAATGCTCTGGTCTTCTGTAGGCGCCAATTCTTTTTGCGAAAAATTAAACATGAAATAAATGCTGATCATGACCAACACAGCAAATCCGGCAATCGATGACGGATAGTCCAACAAGGGCCGCAAAATACGCTGGTATCCCTCCGACAAACGGGTGAACGCGTGCTCCACAAAAACTTCAAAGCGGCCTGCCTGGCCTTTCTCTTTCAATACTTTGGAACTGAGCATCGGTGCCAAGGTAAGCGCCACGATACTGGAAATAATAACGGCTCCGACCAATGAAAAGGCAAACTCGGTGAACAAGGTACCGACCAGTCCTCCCATGAACCCGATAGGCAAATAAACGGCGATGATGGCCACTGTCGTTGCAACAACCGGTAACACCAACTCTCGAGTACCATATATCGCCGCATCCATCCTGGACTCGCCCATTTCAATATGCCGGTGGATGTTTTCCACGACAATGATGGCGTCATCGACCACCAAGCCAATCGCCAACACCATGGCCAGCATGGTCAGCAAGTTAATCGAATAGCCCAATGAGAGCATCAAAATTGCGCCACCCACCAACGACAAAGGCACGGTTACCGACGGTACCAAAGCCGCCCGAACCGATCCGAGTGTCATATAGATGATTAGCAAAACGATGATGACTGCCTCGAACAAGGTACGAAACACTTCATCAATCGAATCCTGGATGAACTGGCTGGCATCATAAGGCAGCAAGACATTCAGCGATTCAGGCAAATCTTTTTCGATTTCCGTCAACTGAGCCCTGACCGCATTGGCAACCGTCAGAGGATTGGCGCCGGGCGCTTGCTCGACGCCCATAAAAATGGCTATTTTTCCTTTATACCAGTTGACCGATTCATAATCTTCACTGCCCATTTCAGTATCGGCAATATCTCTTAATCTGACCAATGTGCCGTTGCGGTTGCCCACCACCAGATTATTGAATCCGGCTTCATCGATCACATCGGTCGTCGCACTCAAATCGATTTTGACGAAATTGCCTTTGGTTTGTCCGGCTCCTGAAAGGTAATTATTGTCCTCGAGTACATCGGAGACATCCTCTGCCGTTATGCCTAATGCCGCCATGCGTTCAGGCTTCAGCCAGATCCGCATGGCAAAGGTTTTGTTACCCAACAACTTGGCTTTTCCAACGCCCGGTACCGCCTGAATTTTAGGCTGAACAACCCGGAGCATATAATCACTGATCTGAGAGGCAGACATCGTATCGCTGTACAAGGCGATATACATCAAAGCAGTGGTATCACCGGTTTGCGAAGTAATGACCGGATCTTCGGATTCGGAAGGCAAAACATTGCGCTGACTGGCGACTTTGGCCTGTATTTCGGATACGGCAGCATTCGGATCATAATTGAGCCGCATGTGCGCCTCGATGGTCGAAATCCCCTGACGACTGTTGGATGATAGATAATCAATCCCATCAGCCTCTGCTATCGCCTGTTGCAAAGGTGTGGTGATAAAGCCCTGAACCAGATCGCTGCTCGCTCCCGGATAAGAAGTGGTCACCGTCACTACGGTATTTTCAGTCTCGGGGTATTGGCGCAATTCTAACGCCGTTAACGACCTTAAGCCGATAACCAGGATCAGCAAGCTGATTACGCTGGACAGGACCGGTCGTTCAATAAACAAATCAGTAAATTTCACGGCTGTCCCTCTCTTTCGCCCGGAGCGGGTTTGTTATCCAGCGTTACCGGCATACCGTTACGCAATTTAACTTGTCCGGCACTGACGACTTTTTCTCCTTGACTTAAGCCTTTAACAATCTGAACACGACCGGCTTTGGTAATCCCTGTTTCGACCTGTCTATTTTGAACCGTCAAGCCTTGTTCCCCGGAGACCACAACAAAGGCAGTACTGCCATAGGGATTATAGGTAATGGCCGTATCCGGCAAGGTCAGCACTTTCAGCGGCTGTTGCGATAAAATATTGACCTGAGCGAACATTCCCGGGCGTAAATAACGCATCTTATTACCCAGTACCGCGCGAATTTTAACCGAGCGGGAATCCTGGTCCAGAGCAGGACTGATGGCACTTATTTTTCCTGTAAAAACCTGATCAGGATAGGCCTGAATGCTGGCTGTAATCTGTTGATTTATCTTTATGCCACTCAAATCCCGTTCAGGAACCGTAAAATCGATATAAATGGGATCCAGTTTTTGCAGCGATACAATTGCAGAACCGGGCGCAAGATACTGGCCTAAATTCACCTGACGAATCCCAATTTCACCGTCAAACGGCGCCCGAATCATTTTTTTGTCGATCAGCGTTTTCTTGGTCTGCACGGCGGCAACCGCCTCTTCCAATAATGCTTTGTTCTGATCATAGATAGACTTTGCAACAAATTTTTTATCGATCAATTGAGCGCTTCTATCGAACCTCACTTCAGCAAACCTCAATTCGGCCTCTAATCCATCGAGTTCAGCCCGATCTGTAGACGCATCGAGCTCAAGAAGCAGTTGCCCTTTTTTTACTGTTTGCCCCGATTCAAAATGAATGGCTTTGACAATTCCGGTCACCTCGCTGCTGACATCAATACCAGCCACTGCAACCAATGAACCGACCGCCGTTAGGGTAGACGGCCAATCCTCCTGTATAACCTCGGTAACCGCCACAATGGGAGGTGGTGGCGGCTTAAACGCCTGAGCCGATTGACTGATTTGATGGAATTTCAATCCGAATAAGCCACCAAAAATCAATAGCGTAATCAGCAGGATAAATAAAGATCGTTTCAGCATAGTGTGTTTGCGCCGGATATGACGCCTGATTGAATCAAGATGGAAGTAAGGAATTGGCCAAGACTTTAGGCTTATTAAATGCCGGTGAGTTGTTCAAGCCATTTGTGAAAAGAAATATAAATCATGAGTGCAGTTTAACAGACTCTAGCAAAATTCAACTGCTCTCATCTGATTAACCGTCCGATAATAATGATGAAACCCTCTGACACGAAGTTTACAAAAGGGTTCATTTAGAGATGCGCCCGAACAAAGCTTTCTTTCAGCTTTTGATGGATCATTAAGCAGCAATCAAATAATCAGTGTGATAAATGATCAAGTCGCTAAGAATGTAGAGATGGGTTTAAATGCGTATTCAAAAACATCATGAGCTCGTTTTACCCGCATTTATTCATGTTAAATGAGACTCCCTTTTCCATTATTTTTGAATCCAGGCTCAGACGATGATAAGGATACGCCCTGTAAATCCCGGCTGGTTTCAGCCAAATCAGCTAAACCGAAATTCAAATCGAAGAGCAAATCCAGACATCCCTCATATTCACTGTCACTTTGAGCATCTTCAGGACCATTAGATAATTGCGATTCCCTGATAAGTTCATTGCGAATTTCAGCAAAATGCGCTCTGAGCTGAGCGGCATACTCTTCTTTTTCCAACTTGTTGAGCAAGGTAGACATAGTGGGTTACCTCAGATTAATTTTTGACTGACCAACTTGAGAGTCAGATAGAGCCCCGTTGGGTTGACTCATTCTTACCCCGGTTTTTTATAACAGGGTTGTGACATCATTTTAGCCGATTAGTTCTGGCTTCCCATCAAATGCAGTGATTTTGATGTTTTTTTGAGTTTTTTTTGAGCTCCCACTTTTA
This sequence comes from Methylomicrobium sp., assembly GCA_018333785.1. Lineage (GTDB taxonomy): Bacteria > Pseudomonadota > Gammaproteobacteria > Methylococcales > Methylomonadaceae > Methylicorpusculum. The sequence goes on from JAGXSU010000160.1 coordinate 6,476, forward strand.
CTTAAAATTTTTGAATACTCTCAAAATTTTGTTTATCAAAAAAATGGCTCATGAAATTTACAAAAGTGGTTATTTTGGCCGGAATAAACCGTCTTTGCATGTAGGTCGCGTAAATAGACAGCGCCGGTATCCGGTAATCTTGCAGAATTTCGACCAATCGGCCTTGTTCCAGATAATTAGCCACCGATAATTCCGGCGCCTGAGTAATGCCCATACCCAAAGATGCCGCCTGACAGAGCGCCCGCCCGTTATTGGAAGCAAAATGCCAGGTCGTTCTAAGTTTTTTTTCTTCACCGGCCACATTAAAAACCCAAAAATCTTCATGGGGCGTATCGATATAATGCAGGCACAAATGCTGATTCAATTCGTCGATATCGCGCGGCTCGCCGTATTTGGCAATATAAGCCGGTGATGCATAAGTACATAACTTGGTTTCGGCAATTTTTCGCGCAACGACCCCCAGATCAACCGAATTGGAAACAACAATTGAAACATCATAAATTCCCTCGCTCAGATTGATATGGCTGTTCTGTAAAGACATCATGATTTTCACATTCGGATGCTGGTTTTGATAAGCCTCAATGGCCGGCACCACATAAATTCCGCCAAAATCGATGGGCGCAGTCACTTTCAATATGCCTTTGACATTTTTGCCTAATTCAGAAATATCCTCATCCAGTTCCGCCAATTCCTCTAACAAGGGCTTACTGCGGGCATAGTAACTTTCGCCTGCTTCGGTCAGACTGATACGGCGCGTAGTTCTGTTCAACAAAGCAACGCCCAGAGACTCTTCCAACTGCGCAATGTATTTACTCACCATCATCGCCGATACATTGATCTCTCTGGCAACGGCAACAAAAGTACCCAGCTCGACAATCCGGCAAAAAACCCTGATGTTATTTAATTTATCCATGGCAACCCTAATATAAACAATAGGTTTATATTTTATAAACCTAATCGCCTATTTGAAATTTAATTCACACTGATACACTGTTTTTCGGAGATAGTGATAACCGCCTTTATTCAATGATTTATCATTGGGTTTAGGCGGTTGTAATCACAACCACACGCTCCACCCACCTTACCTCCCTGCCTTACCCTCCACATATCCAGCTTAACCCAGCCATTATTGACTTATAATTTCGCGCACGATTATAAACAATAACTCTGGATTCGAATGCTAACAGAATGGCTTAATGTGGTCGATGATAATGACCAAATAATGGGGATAGATTCAAGACAACGCATCCATGCTGCGGGATTAAAACATCGGGCCGTTCATATCCTGCTGTTTAATGATGACCATTCCCTTTTTTTACAGAAACGATCACTGTCAAAGGATATCAATCCGGGACTTTGGGACAGTTCAGCTGCAGGACATGTTGATGCAGGCGAAACGTATGAGCAATGTGCTTATCGGGAACTTCAGGAAGAGTTGGGGCTGATTGACTGCCCTCTTGAATTTTTATTTAAAATTCCTGCTACAGCGGTTACCGGCAAGGAATTTATTCAGGTTTATAAAGGCGTAGCAAACGGTCCGTTTTGTTTAAACACTGATGAAATTGAAACCGGAGCCTGGTTCTCTTATGAAGAAATGTCTAAGCGCATCATAGACGACGACATGACGTTGACTGGCATAATCAAGATGATTTGGAGCAGGATTTAAGCCAAAAGCTTGCACAGTCGAGCTGCAGATTTCGGCAGGATAGCAGAGGTACTTTGGCGGAGCGGACGGGGCTCGAACCCGCGACCCCCGGCGTGACAGGCCGGTATTCTAACC
>JAGXSU010000161.1 GCA_018333785.1 Methylomicrobium sp.
GGAAACTGCTGAATATCTGTTTTACAAAACGATTATTACGTAAAAACATGAACACTCCTTGACGATACCTGGATTGTATCTTAAAGAAAGACAGTAAATCCAGGCGCTTGACTGAGACCTCAGTTTTTATGAAGTAATGCGGGCCAGTTAATAAATAACTGATTCAATGAAGATTTATGGGTGATTGGAATTTAAGGCGACCATTTTTTGAAAGCAGTTTTTAGCTCAGCCAGTCTTTCGTTGATAGTTACAAGCAAAAAAAGGCGCATCCTTGCGCCGTGAGGGTACATCAGTAAAGCAGGGGGACTTTACTAATGATCAGGGGCTGACTCTAATTTCATTGCTGAAGCCGGATTCTCCCGCTTTGTTGCACGCTGTTACTTTGTATCTGACGGTATAGCCGGGATGAGATTCGGCAAAATTATTTGTTGAACTGGTTTTATACGGGGTGGATGAATAGTTGCAGCTGACTGTTTTATTTTTTCTGGTTCCGGTTAATTGTTCAGTACAGCGAAAGACATTGTAGGTTGTCGCATTTTCTGAGCTATTCCAATTCAACTCTATAAGGGCTTGGCTAGACTCTTTGCCTTTATTGGTGGCTGTCAATGTTTTTAAAACGGAACTGGTTAAATTTGACGGTGCATCCGGAGTTGCAAGCGCAGCAATCACTTGAATATTAATGGTTGAAGTTGCGCTGGCCCCAAAACTGTCTGTTACGGTAAAGTTAAACGTATCGGAGCCGCTGAAATCTATGGCAGGGGTGTAAGTGACTTGTCCGTTTGCCTGTAAAGTAACGGAACCATTACCGGGGTTTTTGGTGATGGAGAAAGACAACGGATCGTTATCCGCATCTATTGCATTGTTAGCCAAATTAATAGTCAAGGCAGTATTGGCATTGGTTGAATAGCTGCCGGGAAAGGCTTCTGGTGCACTATTGTTTAGGGTATTTGCACTAGCCACACCTGATAAATTGGTTTCGTTTCCATGGGCATCTCTGGCTTTGACTTGAAAGCTATAGCTATAACCTGCCATCAGATTAGTTGCAGTATAGCTTGGATTGGTTTGCCACTGACTGGTAACGCAACCGTTAGGGCCGGCGACGCAGACAAATTGATATTCGACTGTTCCGGATGCATCGGTTGCGGTGATTGCTTTCATCGCAATCGTCGCTCTGTCAACGGCTTGAGGTGATGACTCCCAGCCCATTGGGTTGGGCGATGGAGGGGTATTGTCAGTACTGGCAACCAAGCTGCCGGAAATAAAATATTGGCCCAAGCTACCGTATTCGGAATAAGGCACCTTGATATTGCCTGTGCCGCGAACAGTTAGTAGGTATTTGCCAGCAGGGACGGTGACCTTAATAGTGGCATCTGTTTCATCAATGGCATCCACCTTTTGAATCAGTTGGCCATTCCAGTTATAAAGTGCGGCTTCAATGTCTAAATTGGCGCCTCTTCTGGAGGTTCGATAAAACGCATCCCAAGCCGGGGTTACTGAAACTTCAATACTACCGGCACCGCTTTCAAACATGAATACATCAATATCGGCAGCTGTTTCAATCACGCCTTTGTTGAAATTATCTAAATTGTGAGGGTCGGTTTCAGGGTTGCTTGAAACAATTTTATTTGAAGCATCAACCTGTAAAGGGGTCGGATTTGTAAAGGAATTGCTATGGTCATCACTTCTGGTTGTCAAGCGAGAGGTTAAAATACCGATATCGTCTTGAATTTGATTAGCGCCTGTGTATTCACCTTTGCTCCATTGGGTAACGTTGTTGTAGTAGCCAACGCCCATAATGGGTGCCCATGATACAAAGCCTGAACCATGGCCGGTGTAATAAGAAGAGGTAGATGTGCCATCATGCGACAATCCCATGTTATGCCCAAGTTCATGGGAAGCGGCTTCGGCGATGTAATTGGGGGCAGAAGCTAAATTATTGAAATAGACAAGAGCGGGAGAGTATTTGGTGTGATAATCGGTGCGTCCCCAGACACTCACGTAAGCTACACCACCCGCAGTCGAGCTGGGCATGTTGACATTATTGGCGTCTACATTGCGGGTAATCAGAACGTGGCCTACATTCGGTCCAAATGTTGCCGGCTTCTCTGTCGTAACATCTATATCGAAAGGCGCATAATCTTCAGCGACCCGATGCCATATTTCAGCGATTTGATTGAGTTCGGTGGCGCCAAAGTTATTTGGATTGCCATCGGTATCAAACGGTCTTGCAACGAACGACGTCACACTGTGATTCCAGGCTGTTCCGGTAATGGTGTGGCCTTTAAAGTTTAGATAAACTTTGTTCTTTGCGCCTGGTTTGCTATGTAAAGTGAACGCTTGGACAGCATCGATCGCCTGAGGGGAATCAACTGTTTCAAGTTCACCTGAAGTAATTTCTTCCAATTCGAAATCATCCGCATAAAGCACGCCACCTTCATTATCAATTTGTATATGCTTGAGATCGTGCTCGGCGAAGGTAAAGTTATGCATCCATTTCATGGCACGGTCGCGTGATTTTTTGGGCAATTTGTTCAAGCGGTTTTTTACCCGACCTTCAGGCAGGTCTTTTAGTAAAAAGGGTGAGTTCAAACCGAATTGTCGGGCTTTGCTTCTTTTTATTTCTTTAGCTTCAACGTTAATGAAGCATAAGGTCATAATGAGTGTGATGATGATACTGATGATTTTGTTTGATGGTGTGTTCATAGTCTTTCCCCTACCTCTTGTAAGTGTTGAAAACAGTCTAGGGATTGGGTTGGGATAATTTTGAGTGGCAGTTCTCATGCGAAAATTTATAGTGGGACTGACTTCTCACATTAAAAAAGCGCTCAATTTTTATTTGAAGCAGTTCACGCAAAAGGTTTTATGTCTTCGCTGAGTTGAAATGAATCGATGCAGGCCCCATTAAGTTGCTAACGATAAGAATTCATTACTGAGGTAAAGAAAATGAGAATGGATAAATTAACCAGCAAATTTCAAATGGCTTTGGCTGATGCGCAGAGTCTTGCCGTAGGTAAAGACCATCAATTCATAGAGCCTGTGCATGTGATGCTGGCATTAATCAATCAGGAAGGCGGCAGCATTAAACCTTTATTGGCTCAAATCGGGGTCAATTCGAATACGATTCAGGCGGAATTAAAAAAGGAACTGGAGCGAATGCCTTCAGTTTCAGGCGTGGGTGGCGATGTTCAGATTTCCAATGAATTGTCCCGACTACTGAATGTGACTGACAAACTGGCCCAGAAAAAGAACGACAAGTTTATTTCCAGCGAATTGTTCTTGCTCGCGGCTTGCGAGACAGAGGGCACACTTAAGGAAATACTTAAAAAAGCAGGTTTAACAAGAGCCTCGGCAGAAAAAGCGATTGAAAGTATTCGTGGTGGACAGTCTGTTAATGATGCCGGTGTTGAAGATCAGCGGCAGGCTTTAAATAAATACACCATCAATCTTACTGAACGGGCCGAAAAGGGTAAGTTGGATCCGGTTATTGGCAGAGATGATGAAATTCGCAGAACTATTCAGGTCCTGCAACGCCGGACGAAAAATAATCCGGTTTTGATTGGTGAGCCTGGTGTGGGAAAAACGGCAATTGTGGAAGGCTTGGCACAGCGAATCGTCAACGGCGAAGTTCCCGAGGGTATCAAGGGTAAACAGGTATTGGCTTTGGACATGGCCGCGCTGATTGCGGGCGCAAAATTCAGAGGTGAATTTGAGGAGCGCTTGAAAGCGGTTTTGAATGAACTGGCCAAACAGGAAGGTCAAGTCATTCTTTTTATTGACGAACTGCATACCATGGTCGGCGCAGGAAAGGCCGAGGGCGCAATGGATGCGGGAAATATGTTGAAGCCGGCTTTGGCGCGTGGCGAGTTGCATTGTGTCGGCGCAACGACGCTGGATGAGTACCGGCACTATATCGAAAAAGATGCGGCACTCGAAAGACGTTTTCAAAAAGTATTGGTTGATGAGCCGACCGTTGAAGACACTGTCGCTATTTTGCGCGGCCTGAAAGAAAAATATGAAGTCCATCATGGTGTGGATATCACCGATCCAGCCATAGTTGCGGCAGCAACTTTATCATATCGGTATATCTCTGACCGGCAATTACCGGATAAGGCAATAGACTTGATCGATGAAGCGGCCAGCCGTATACGCATGGAAATTGATTCCAAGCCGGAAGCGATGGATAAATTAGACAGGCGGTTGATTCAGCAAAAAATTGAACGGGAAGCGTTGAAGAATGAAACCGATGACGCTTCTAAAAAAAGGCTGCTCATTTTAGAAGAGTCCATTGCCTCGTTGGAAAAAGAATATTCTGATCTGGAAGAGATTTGGAAGGCTGAAAAAGCAGCCTTACAAGGCACGGCCGCCATCAAGGAGAAGCTTGAGAAAGCCCGACTGGATTTGGAAGTTGCAAGTCGCGCCAATGATTTGACGCGGATGTCTGAATTGCAATACGGTCTTATTCCTTCGTTGGTCAAAGAACTTGATTTAGCTTCTCAGGCCGAGATGCAGGATATGCGATTGTTGCGAAATAAAGTGACGGAAGAAGAGATCGCCGAGGTGGTCTCGAAGTGGACGGGCATCCCTGTTTCCAAAATGATGGAAGGCGAGCGGGATAAATTGTTGCGGATGGAGGAAGAACTGGGACGACGCGTTGTCGGTCAGACAGAAGCACTTAAAGCGGTAAGTAATGCTATCCGCAGATCAAGGGCTGGTTTGTCCGATCCTAATCGTCCGAATGGATCATTCTTGTTTTTAGGTCCTACCGGCGTAGGTAAGACAGAACTTTGTAAGGCTTTGGCCGAGTTTTTATTCGATACCGTCGATGCGATGGTCCGGATAGACATGTCGGAATTTATGGAGAAACATTCTGTTGCCCGCCTGATAGGCGCGCCTCCCGGGTATGTGGGTTACGAAGAGGGCGGTTATTTGACTGAGGCGGTCAGGCGAAAACCTTATTCGGTGATTTTACTGGATGAAGTTGAAAAAGCGCATCCCGATGTATTTAACGTCTTGCTACAGGTTTTGGATGATGGTCGCTTGACGGATGGTCAAGGCCGTACAGTAGATTTTCGCAACACGGTTATCGTGATGACCTCGAATTTGGGTTCTGACCGCATTCAGGAGATGGCCGGCGAGAGTAACTACAATATGATGAAGTCAGCTGTTATGGCAACCGTTGGGTTGCATTTCAGACCCGAATTTCTGAATCGTATTGATGAAGTAGTGGTTTTTCATCCCTTGGGAAGAGATCAAATTAAAGCAATTGGCAGCATTCAGCTTGAATTTTTACGCCAACGGCTTTTGGAACGAGGCATTGATCTTTCGTTGTCCGAGCAAGCTATGGATAAGTTGGCGGAGGCCGGTTATGACCCTGTTTATGGCGCAAGACCCCTGAAAAGAGCCATTCAGCAACAGATGGAAAATCCTTTGGCTCAGGAAATACTGGGCGGAAAATTTGTAGCCGGAGATACCGTGGTTGTCGGTGTTGAGAATGACATGATGGTGTTTACTAAAACCTCACAGAAACAATGACATACTTTTCCGGAAAACCTGGGTAAATAGCTCAAACAACAAAAAGGGGAATTATTCCCCTTTTTGTTGTGAGCGGTAACGATTATTTTTTTTCTTTAAGCAGGTCACGAATTTCAGCAAGCAGCACTTCTTCGTTGGAAGGGCCTGGTTCAGGTGCCGGCGCGGCTTCTTCTTGTTTTTTAAGTTTATTGATAAATTTGACGGCGATAAAAATCGCAAAAGCTACAATCGTAAAATCGATCGTAGACTGAATAAATTTGCCATAGCCTAGTGTAACAGCGGGAGCATCCATTGAAGCTTCTTTGAGCACAACGGCAAGATCAGAAAAATCTACACCACCGACTAAAACACCGATGGGTGGCATGATCACGTCACCCACGAATGAAGAAACAATCTTGCTGAATGCCGCGCCGATAATAATACCAACCGCCATGTCAATTACGTTGCCTTTGACGGCAAATTCTTTAAATTCTTTTAGTACACTCATTTGATTTACTCCTTTGGATAATTTACAGCCGATTTATGTTAATGGATTTGCGGTACTAGTTTAACTCAGGTGTCGGGTTTAAAAACAGATCTAAATACCTGTTAAATAAGCAATAAACAGATCTTGATTGCTGAGCCTGAGGTTGGTTCAAGCCGTGTAAGCTAATGGACGATAAATGAACCTTGCCTTAATGGTTAAATTAAGCACTAAAAACAAGGCCGGAGAAATGGATTGTGATGTTCTTGATGCGGTTGATTAAGCGTGCATGGCAAGGGAAATGTCAAAAGGGATGACGTGGGGGCAGGGACGCTAAAACAGTTGGCTTATTCAGGTTGAATTCTTTGATGACAAGGCACGAGATCAGTTAAGCCTTTTCATAACTGGTATTAAAAGCGGCATCGGCTATGATTCAGACAGATCCAATTGATCAAAATCCGGACAACAAAATGAATGATTTAATTTATCCCACAATTGAACATCACGGTGCTGTCGATGGTGTAACCGGTTCGTGTCACGAATTAAAAGTCGATCAGGACAACTCAATCCTGATCGATTGCGGGTTATTCCAGGGTGCAGAAGTATCACCCGAAGGAGCAGGTGCCAATCATCTTCAAATCGAGTTTCCGATAGACAAAATAAAAGCCTTGGTCGTAACTCATTGTCATATCGACCATGTCGGGCGGATTCCTCATTTGATTGCGGCTGGATTCAGAGGTCCTATTTATTGCTCAGAACCGACGGCGGAGTTATTGCCTCTGGTACTGGAAGATGCTGTCGCTATGGGGGTTACTCGAGATAAATCGCTTATCGAACGGGTTATCAAGCTCATCAAATCCAGGATAGTTGCGGTTCCTTATGATCACTGGCAGGCGGTGGGGATGGGCGAAAACAGTGAGAGCCTGTTACAAATCAAGTTTAAACCCGCCGGTCATATACTGGGTTCTGCCTACATTGAATGCGATATTGCCGCGAAAGGAAAGAAAAAGCGTGTTGTGTTTTCGGGTGATCTTGGCGGACCTTATACACCGTTATTACCGTCACCGAAATCACCTTATCAGGCCGATGTTCTGGTATTGGAAAGTACTTACGGGGACCGCAGCCATGAAAATCGACGGCAACGCAAAGACCAGCTCAAACGGCTGATAAAAAAATGTCTGCAAAATCGAGGTGTAATTTTGATTCCTGCCTTCAGCATAGGAAGGACTCAGGAATTGCTTTATGAGCTGGAAGAGCTTATTCACCGCCATAAAACCGAATCGCTTGCTAAAGGTCTGGTGTGGGAAGATTTGGAAATTATCGTCGATTCTCCGCTTGCAAATCGCTTTACCGAAGTTTATCGAAAACTCAAGCCCTTTTGGGATGCCGAAGCCAAGGCCAAAGTACGGGCAGGCAGGCATCCTTTGGCGTTTGAGCAATTGACGACAATCAATTCTCATCAGGATCATCTTGCCGCGGTTGAGTATTTAAAGAAAACTGCGAGTCCTTGCATCGTGATTGCCGCCAGCGGTATGTGTGCAGGAGGAAGGATAGTCAATTATTTGAAAGCAATGATCGAAGACGAACGCACCGATATTCTTTTGGTCGGTTATCAGGCAGCAGGAACACCGGGACGCATCATTCAAACGTATGGGCCTCGTCAAGGCTATGTGGATTTGGAAGGAGAGCGATATCACATCAAATCGGGCGTTTATCAGTTAAACGGATTCTCTGCGCATGCCGATAAGGATTCGTTGCTGCGATTTATCAAAGGCATGCGGATCAAGCCCAGTGAAATACGCTTGATTCATGGTGATGAAGGTGCCAAAAAAGCCTTGCAACAATCAATAAACCAGCTTTTTTCCGGCATCAATGTGTTTATTCCTTAGTATCTCGTTAAAACAACCTCCCCCTTTGAAAAAGTCTATATTCGCGTTAATAGTAGGCGTCGCCCCGACAGGGATTGCCGGGGTCCAGAAGCCATGGATGGCGTTGTTGATTTACTTTCAACTACTAACTCGAACATAGCCTTGAAAAAGGGAGATCGAGGGGATTTATTAAAATAATCGTGTGATTCGGTACAAGGCGAATTCAACCTATTTAATTAAGAAATAGTTCGCTTGAGGCGTCAATCCCGGTTGGGATAGCCGGGATCCAGAACACAAGGACGTGTCACGATCTCTTTTGGCTGATGCCGGGATGTCCTGCCCGACACTCTTCGGGCGATTGTCCTAAGATCATGCGCAGGACCTGCTTACGCCTTAGTCAAATCAGAAAAATTTTATGACTGTCAATTAAAGAATCAAACTGTTATAAATTCAATTGAATATTCACACGAATCGCTATCATGACATTACCCAAGCTGCCCTTGTCTATACAGAACTTTGCCGAGATCCGCCAAGGCAATATCTGCTATGTTGATAAAACCGAATTGGTCTGGAAACTGGTTGATGCCGGCAAAGCATATTTCCTATCACGGCCAAGGCGCTTTGGTAAAAGCTTGTTGGTCGATACCTTAAAAGAACTGTTTGAAGGGAATCGAGCCTTGTTCGAAGGCTTGTATATCTATGATAAATGGGACTGGAGCAAGACCTACCCCGTCATTAAAATCGATTTTGCTTCGGGCACCTTACAGAGCCGAAAGCAACTCGACGAGCGAATTGAAATCATCTTGACCGAAAATCAACAAAGGCTAGGCAT
>JAGXSU010000162.1 GCA_018333785.1 Methylomicrobium sp.
GGCCGCGCCGAGCACTGGCGATTTTGCCGAGAATAGCCCGTTAGGGGAGCGGCAGGGATGCCGCTCGTTTTCGAAGGGCTAGGGATAGCGCTTCCGAAAACCCTTGGCAAAATCGTCAGCGCGCAGGACGCAGCGGCCTCCGGGTGTCTTTTCTTTTGGATACTTTTCTTTGGACAAGCAAAGAAAAGTATCGCGGTTGTCGGTCCGCGAACCGACTCCACATAAGCGTCGCGATAGCGACACATAGCCTTTTTTAGGTTTAAAATAAATCGAGTCTTATAGTTAATCCGGAAAAAGGAATATTTTAACTATTTGATTTTCTATAGTGTTTTAATGCGTTTGCCCTGGAGGCAATGACGATTGAGGGCCATACGATGGAAATTCAGCCTATAATTCCTGCTTATCCTGTCATTAGGCCTGCGAGAGTCGAAAAAGACGAAGAGCGTAACAAAAAAAATCCACCGCATTCGCAAAATCCGGATAACGAGGAGGATTCCAGCGGGGATAATGAACCTTTGCAGCATATTGATGAAGTGGTTTAATGAATGATGTAATTCTGGTCGGCATAGCGTTGTTAGTGCTGAATGGACTTTTCCTAACCTGGCTTTTAGCGAGCCATCATAAGCTTAAAAAAAAGCTTCTGGTCTTGCAGGATATCGTCAACACCCTTAACCGGGATATGGTGGGACTGTGCACTGCATCCGTAAGCGTTGATCAACGATTGAATGATGCCGATGATGCTCTGGCCGAGCTATTTGAAAAGCTGGCCGAGGTCGAACAGCTATCTCAAGCTTCACAACCTTATTACGGCGCTATTCAACAAGCGCATAACGGTGCCAGCGCAGAAGATCTGATGCAGCAGTTTAATATGAGCCGGGACGAAGCGGTGTTATTGATACGGCTGCACAGAAATCGATCGTCATAAAACAGTTTTTAGTTTATAGCTCATGCCTCCTTGTCGAGAAAATCATTTTTATCAGGAACATGCCCGATTAATCAGTCGTAGTTTTGAAAAGCTGCTTAACAAACCCTTGCTACCTGAAAACACTGATAAAAGTGAAATCGGAGAGGCGCTTTATTTTGCGCCGTTTGCGGTGGTTTCCCATGATACGAAGGCCGATCCCGTATTTAATTATGCGAATGCCAAAGCCCTAGCATTGTTTGAAATGAGCTGGGAAGAATTTATCAGCACGCCGTCCCGGCTTTCCGCTGAGCCGGTCAATCAGGATGAACGTAACCGCCTGTTGGCGTTGGTCAGTAGCCAAGGTTACATCAATGATTATCAGGGCGCCCGCATTTCCAAACACGGCAGACGCTTTATGATCAAAAATGCAGTGGTGTGGAATCTTTCGGATGATGACGGAATTTATCGAGGCCAGGCCGCGTTTTTCGACGAATGGTTGATGCTATAGTGCATCGGAAGTAAGAAATCGTACGAAATTACATCAGGGGGCAATAAACCGAAGAAGACCGATTTCGGCGCGGATGAACCTAGCACAGATTGTCGTCTGCGAGGTATGTAGAATGCAATTTTCAGCATATTGTTCACGCTCCATAGTTCAATAATGATAACGGCATTGAGCAATAATGATGGCTTCGTCGAGGGTTCTGTAAACGATCCGATGCTCGCGGTCGATACGGCGCGACCAATAGCCTGTCCAGTTATGCCGCAATGGTTCGGGATCGCCTAAGCCTGAAAAAGGATGCCGTTGAATGTCCGTAATAAGGAGATTGATGCGTTTTAACACTTTTTTATCGGTTGCTTGCCAATAAAGGTAATCTTCCCATGCCGTCTCTGCCCACGACAAAATCATTCTTCTAAAACAAGGCGTTGAACGGTTTTGCCGGCTTCAATCTCAGCGATTGCCTGATTCAGGCGGGCGGCATTTTTCGGGCTTGCCATAAGATAAGCGGTTTCTTCGTAAGATTTAAAATCTTCTAAAGAAATAATTACGGCAGGTTTACCATTTTGGCGGGTAATGATTATAGGCACATGGTCGTCATTGACCTTGTCTAATGTGCTAGCCAGATTGCTGCGGAAATTTGAATAACTAATGGTATCCATTATTAAACTCTCAAAATATTTAAGTACGTATTATTGTACTTAAAAATGCAGGGTGTGCAAATTTATTACAGAGTTTGCTGCCGATAAAGCGTATTTTGTAGGGGAGAGCTTTGCCCGCTATTGAAGCACCTTATGAGGCCCGCTCTAAAATATTTGCCTATCGATTCATTACAATGTCTATTTCGTTATTTTTGCCCGACTTTTGTATGCAGCTTCATCATCGCCTGCTCGGTTTGTCCTTGCAACAACTGATTTAAAAGCAGTGCGCTTTCATCAATCGTTTGGGTGATGAGTTGCCATTCGCTTTTGGACGGAGCATGCAGGACGAAATTGATGACCGCATTTCTGTCGCCCGGATGACCTATTCCCAACCTCAATCGCCAGAAATCAGTGGTACCCAGCTGAGCTGCGATGTCTTTCAAACCATTGTGTCCACCATGCCCCCCGCCTTTTTTAAGCTTACAAGTACCGGGCGGCAAGTCCAGTTCGTCATGAATCACCAGTATTTGTTCAGCTGGAATTTTGTAAAATTTCGCTAAAGCACTGACTGAGCGGCCACTCAAATTCATGAAGGTTGCTGGCTTGAGCAGCCAGGCTTCCTGGTTGTTTTCGGTGAGTTTTCCGGCTGTGCCAAAAAATTTGGCTTCATTGTTCATCCGGGTTCCGGTCGACTGAGCAATCTGGTCAATCCACCAAAAACCGGCATTGTGCCGGGTGTCTTCATATTGTGAGCCGGGATTGCCCAGCCCAACAAAAAGTTTAATGCCTGTCATTGTTATCAGATTAACGGGAGCGGTTGCTAAGAGGGGTGGTGTGTAAAGTTCCCTTATTCAAATTGAATCCGGATTGCCCTTGGGTGGACTGGGTGGGAATAGTTTTTCAAGTCTTTTTTCAAACTCTTGCATTTGTTTTTCCAGTTCACTGCCAAACGATTCGATTTCTTTCTCGAATAGCGGCATTTGTTCCTCTAATTGTTTATTCAGATTTTCGCCGATATCTTTCAGGCCTTTGAATAAGTGGCCCAAGGCATAGCCTGGAATGGCGCTAACTGTTTGCCGGAAATCGACTTTCCATGTTTCGCCTTCTTTTTGTAACTCGGTATAAAAAGTTTGCCGTAAGTGGTCTGCATCTCTAGAGACAATGAACGTTTCAACCGATGCGTGCTGGTTTTCAATAACAATTCGACCCGTTTTAACTGAAGCATTTTCAGGCAATTCATGGGCATCAGCGGAAACGAGAGCCTGGCTATCGGTGGTAACAAACTGTATCGCTGTTTCCACGTCCTTTTCCGTCATTGCCTGCCAGAATGCCGCCGTGACTTGCTCCGGCGTTTTGGGTGTTTCGCATGCCGAAAGCAGAAACATCCAAACAATAAAAAGCCCGGTTTTGGCCGGGCTTTTTACTAAATCAAATAACGCTTTATTCATCGCCGCCGAATACGCCCAGTATCTGCAACAAGCTCAAGAACAAGTTGTAGATGGATACGTACAGTGAAACAGTTGCCATGATGTAATTGTCTTCTCCGCCATTAACCAGTGCACTGGTTTGAAACAGAATCATGCCTGACATCAACAGAATAAACATTGCTGATACAGCCAGTGACAACGCAGGCATGGAAAATACCACGGCGCCGATACCTGCCAGAAAAGCGACCAGTATGCCAACCATCAGAAATCCGCCCATGAAGCTGAAATCTTTACGGGTGGTCAGAGCATAACCTGATAAGCCTAAGAAGATGACACCCGTACCGCCCAGCGCTGTCATGATTAATTCATGACCATTGCTGAAAGCTTTAATGTACATGGTCAAAATGGGACCCAGGGTCAAGCCCATAAAGCCGGTTAACGCAAAAACGCACACCAGGCCCAGAGCGCTGTTACGAAATTTAGTCGTTAAGAATAACAGTCCAAAGTAGCCTATCAACGTCACGATCATGCCGGGATGGGGTAAATTGAACGCCATGGATGCACCGGCTGTCATGGCGCTGAATAACAACGTCATGGACAACAACATATAGGTATTTCTCAGTAATTTGTTCGTCGCCAGAATACTCGATTCCGGACGTGATACAGCGGTATTTAAACGCATAGTGATCAACTCCTGTTGAAAGTTAAAAAATACAAATCGTAGACAATGCAATGGTACAAGAGTTTCATTTCATTTGTAAGCCTTCACCCGAAATCTGCGGAGTAATCAATTAAATTCCATTTGGTAGGGAGTCTGTGCAATGCCTGTTTCGCGTTCAAGACGTATAAAAGTACAATAACGTCATTAGAAACTATTGATGAGTGATATGACAACAACGCCCTCTATGACGCCTTATCAACTTGTTGGCGGCGAGCAAGGTGTCCACAGCCTGGTTGACCGGTTTTATTTCTTTATGGATACCCTGCCTGAAGCGCGCGGTATTCGGCTTATTCATCAGAAAAGCTTGACAGGCGCGCGGGACAAATTGTTCCAGTTTCTATCCGGATGGCTGGGTGGACCGGATTTGTTTGTCGAGCAATACGGCCATCCCCGGCTCAGAATGCGGCACTTTACATTCCCAATTGGCACAAGTGAACGTGATCAATGGATGTTTTGTATGAATAAAGCATTAAACGAATTGCCGCTCGATCCGGAATTCCGGCAAAATCTGAGTCAGGCTTTACAAGATTTGGCGACGCATATGATTAACAAGGACGATTAAGCAGGGTGCGCAATAGCAGAACTTGCCTTCGCAAAGCCCGACACTTCAATAGAGACGCCAACCAAGAGAGTCCAAACCATTATTACTTTACCGTTTTCCTATCAGATTCTTCGCAGCAAACGGGCTAGACTTGTGCGCTTGCGCGTGACTTCGCAACAGGTTGAAATTATTGCCCCGCACGGCGTTTCGGAACATAGTCTTCATCGTTTCGTCTCGGATAAGCAGGACTGGGTGTTGAGCACTCAACTGCGCCTTAAAAACCGGCGGGAAAATCTCCGGAGTCTGGCGCCTGACTCCTATACGCATGGCGCTTTATTGCCTTACCGGGCCCGAAGCTATCCGCTGGTTATTGTTCCTGTTAAGCGCAAAAAAATAACACTGGAGTTCAGCGATCATTTTATTGCCTCAGTTCCGCATACCTTATTGGAAGACGAACTGCATGAAGCCATGCGCTCGGCCTTTATGCGCTGGCTAAAGCTTGAAGCCAAACGCGCGGTGGAACAGTGTGTGGCCAAACATGCGGCAAGGTATGGGCTTTATCCCAGGAGTATCAAAATTAAAACTCAAAAAAGCCGCTGGGGAAGCTGCGGTGTTTATAACGATATCAATTTGAATTGGCTGCTGATCCTGGCGCCTCCCGAGGTATTGGAATATGTTGTCGTGCACGAATTGTGTCACATTAAACACCGTAACCATTCCAGTCATTTTTGGCAGCTGGTTGCTGAACATATGCCTGAATACAAGACCTTACGGCAGTGGCTTAAGGTCAACGGCGGCCATTTACTGATGGGGCTTTAGTGAAGTGGATTAAACACGCCGTTCTGTATGGCATCGTCATTATCGTGCTGTTTTCAGGTCAATTTCTGTTCAATCGTGGTCTGGTCTCAGGCGTGCCGCCGCAGTTGCCAGAGCAGACAATTGCTGGTCTGCCCACAGAATCCGTTATGCCCAAGGAAGGCGGCATTATCTATTTTTGGGCAGACTGGTGCGGCTTGTGCAGCATGATGCAAAGTTCAATGACAAAGGTTTTACAAGATACACCCGGAATTACTGTGGCACTTAACTCAGGCCCCACCGAACAGGTCAATCGCTATCTGGCAAGCCGGAATCTGAATTGGCCCACGGTGAACGATGCCGATGGTTCTATCGCAAAGCGTTACGGTATAAAAGGTGTTCCAGCGATATTCTTTCTTAATAAAAACGGGCATATCGTTTTTTCATCAATAGGTTACAGTACGGAGTTCGGTCTAAGATTCAGGGTGTGGCTGGCGTCTTATTTTAACTAAACAGGCAAACTCAGCCGACTAAGTCAGGCTAATGGGTGACCCTCTGCTAGATATTTGGCCTTTATGCGCCATTGGCGTATGATTCGAGAATGCTGACGATCATTGAATCTCCATTGTTTACAAAACATTGGCCAGACTACTGGTCAGAAGAAGAGCGCGCAGAATTTGCCTCTTTTCTTGCAGCAAATCCAGAAGCCGGAGACGGCATTCCTGGTTCTGGCGGTTGCCGAAAAATTCGCTGGACACGTTATGGTGCTGGTAAGCGTGGAGGTGTAAGAGTTATCTATACTGCTCGCCTCAAAAGTGGAGCATTGGTCTTGCTGGTTATATATACCAAGAGTGCCCAAGAAAATATTCCAGCACACATTCTTAAACAAATTGCGGAGGAAATGGGTCATGCCTCGTAACGAAATAGAACTGTTAGAGCGCGATGCCAAGCGAAACATTGGCGAAGAGTTACTCGAAGCAATTCGAGATATTAAGTCAGGCCATCATGGCGCAACATACGCGGTTGAGCCTAACGAAATAGTTGCCACTCGGCTAAAATGTGGTTTATCTCAAACTCAGTTTGCAAAGGCATTGCATATTTCATCTCGTACATTGCAACAGTGGGAACAAGGACGGCGTCATCCATCAGGTGCTGCTGAAGCATTGCTAAAAATTGTTGCGAAGCATCCAGAAGTATTGCATGAAATTTTGGCTTCAGGCGCTTAACTAAACCATCATTCCCCAATCCATGTTGATTGGGATCAGAGTAAAAATTAATTCCTAACTAAAAATTAGGGTCAAGTCTTGCAATCAATCATTTCGTTCGCTTATTTATCGTTGACCGCTCTACTGACTGTCGAATAATGTTCGTCGAAAGCGCTTACAATTTGTTGCAGGGTTTAATGACTACTTTTTAACCGTTTACCAAACGAGCGGTAAACCAATGTCAGTGCTTACCAACCAATCTTGATACCGAAAAGTCGCTTCCAATCGATTCGAGCCAAACCAAGCCAGCTTAACAACCGGTCAACGTGCAAGCATCTTATCGGCAACGCTTGATTGATCGTCGTTTGGTAATTGCTCCAAGCTCACCCCGCTGGATCTTTGGTCATCTGTGCTCTAACCGGATTCAACGCCACTAGCGAGAAAGCTCAAGCAAATAATTGTCCTTTCCACCAAAATGGCTTTATACCGACCTTGAAATATATGGCCGACTCTCATGTCACCGATTGAATGTTTGCGTGTAAACCCCATTCAATTGCCGCTTTTACAATAATTGCAAGAGGTGCCCCGTTACTTTCCTGGGCAGGTTTACGGACTATCGGCTTGGTTGAAAGAGAACACGAAGAAGCCGGTATACAGTTTAAGGAAAAGCGCTTTTTCATCAACTCTATTCCACCTGTTGCTAAAACATTTGCCTATGCAGCGCGAGGACACTGGGGGATTGAGAATATCCTGCATTGGCGAATGGATGTCGTACTTCGAGAAGATGCCAGCCGGATTCGCAAGGGAAACGCTCTAAGTATTACCTGATTACGTATAAGCTTCAGCCAAAACTGAAATAGTATGATCCTATGAGTTCTAAAGGTGGCGTCGCTCTGGCATACCCTCTGGGGCACAAGTGGATTGCCGGGGTTCAAATTGCATGGATGCGAGCAGGGAATCACCTCAATCACAAAAGGATCGGTACATCCGTGTACACTGGATACCGGCAATCCATGCCGGTATGACGGCTATTTGAAGGGCCATCCATTCCGCTGAAAGTCATACGTAATTAGGAAGTATTATGACAAGTATCCGGCATCTCGTTTTGAATCTGTTCCAAAAGGAGCCTTCAAAACTAAGCCTTACTAAAAATCGCAAAATGGCCGCTTGGGATAGCGACTTTCGTGGCAAGATGTTGTTTGTGAATAATTTTTAATGCGTTTGCCCTGGCATAGCTCTTGAGATGCCGTTTTTTGAAAGTGGATCAGTATATAATGATGCCGCCTTCATTTAATCCGGCTTCATAGAAACGCAGATATGACAGCGACACTCGCTCACTTGCTCAGTCAGGCCTCGGCTAAATACCAGAACAAAGCGGCCCTGGCCGCGAATTGGGGTCTGAGGGATGATCTTTGGAGTTACCGCAGGCTGGAAAATGCAGCCCACTCGGTTGCTGGGCAGTTGCTTGATATTTACGGATTGAGTCCCGGAGACGCCGTACTGATTTATGGCATTAACAGTCCCCAGCTTGTCGCCAGCTATTTTGGCTGTTTTATTTCCGGAATTGTTGTGGTGCCGCTGGATCAGCATTCAGCACGCGACTTTATTTTGCGCGTTGCAAAACTGACTCGTGCGGTAGCCCTGATATCAGATACTGATTTGCAAATTTCCGAATTACCCTTCATTGACATAAAAGCCTTGTTTGGCCGGGAAGCTATCTACCCTGCAGTAGTGCATGTTCCCAATCCCGATGACATTGCCGAAATTGTGTTCACTTCCGGAACCACCGGCAATCCTAAAGGCGTGGTTCTGACGCATCGCAATATCGTGACGAATGTACAAGCCATAGAAGCGGTCTATCCCAAACAGGATGGAACGCGATTTTTGTCGCTGCTGCCGCTATCGCACATGTTCGAGCAGACGGCCGGTTTATTTGCGCCATTAAGCTTAGGGGCGCTTATTTACTATCAAAACAGTATTCAGCCGGCCGCAATCATGAGGTATCTGGTTAAAAAGACTATCCATGGGCAGATTGTTGTTCCTCAATTACTTGAGATGCTTTTTCGAAATCTGGAGAGTCGTATACGGCTTAATCATGGCGAGATGAAGTGGCGGGTTGGGCGGGAATTTGTCCGGAATGTGCCTTTTCAGTGGCGAAGATGGCTTGCCCTGCAGGTATTTCCAGAATTGGCGGGTACGCCCCGGTTTTTTATATGCGGAGGCGCGGCTTTACCTTTGGCGCTGGAACTCAACTGGGAATCGCTGGGAATCCGGGTTATTCAAGGTTATGGCGCAACCGAATGCGCGCCCTGTATTTCAGTTAACCGCTATGATCATCGTATCAAAGGCTCTGTTGGCTGGCCGTTATCGTGTGTGCAGCTGGCGCTCTCAGAGCGAAACGAAATTTTCGTGCAAGGCAGTAATGTCAGTCCGGGTTATTGGCAAAACAGTGAAGCGACACATCACGCCTTCACGGAAAAGCATGAGTATAAAACCGGCGATTTGGGAGAAATAGGCGCTCAAGGGGAACTGTATATCAAGGGTCGCAGTACCGACATGATTGTTCTTGCCAACGGGATGAATGTCTTTCCGGAAGATATCGAGCAGCCATTGTCGACTCAGGAAGGCATAGCCGGCTGCATGGTTATGGCGCTGCCGGATAGCCGCGGCATTCCCTGTATTACTGCGATTTTGAGAGTGCAGAAACAGATAGATCCTGCGCAACAGGAAGCTGTTGCCGGCAACGCGGTGCGCCGTGCGAATCAGGTATTAACCATCCATCAGCGTATTGGCGATTTCCGTATATGGGAAGGAGATTTCCCGGGAACTTCGTTGATGAAAATTCAGCGATGGAAAGTAAGAGAAAAAATACTGGCTCAGCATCAGACCCCCCATACGGCGGCTCCTGAAGCGGCAATAAAAAATCAATCAATCTCGCTGGAACAATTGCTGGCTACATTAAGAAATGTTCCGGTTGAAACCATCAATGACCGTACTGATTTGGTGTTGGATTTGGGCTTCGACTCACTTTCCCGCGTCGAGCTTGCCGTTAAAATCGAACAGCAATTGGGCATCAGTTGTGATGATGCCGAGTTGATTGCTATTGATCAGGTAGGGGAGCTGAAAAACCTGATCAGCCGGAGTGAGCGCGCCCATAAGTTGGTCAATTATCCAACATGGCCGTTTTCGGACATCACCGCCAAAATTCGAAGCGTATTGCAAAAAACACTTATTTTTCCACTGCACGCCATGATCAGCACCTCGTTTGAAGTAACCGGCCTTGAAAACCTCCAAAATCTGCAGTTTCCGGTATTATTCATAGCAAACCATGCCAGCCATGTCGATACTGTTTCTATTTTAAGAGCAATGCCGGCGACGGTTCGTCGTCAAGTATGCGTAGCGGCTGCCGCCGATTATTTTTTTAAAAATAAACTCATTGCTAATTTATTGGCCTTGGCAATCAATGCTTTTCCTTTCAGCCGTGAGGGAACGCTTAGAAACAGCCTTGAATATTGCGGTGAAGTGATGGACAAGGGCTGGTCATTGCTTATTTATCCTGAGGGGACACGGTCTTCGACGGGGGAATTGCTAAAGTTTAAACCCGGAATCGGGTTTCTGGCGACAGGATTGGGGGTTCCGGTTATTCCGATTGCTGTTCGGGGTGGACAACAGATATTACCCAAGGGCGCAATGATGCCTAAACGAGGTTGTGTCAATGTCTGTTTTGGCGAAGCAATCAACATTCCGACCGCAATGGAAATCAGCGAGGCCACAGGTTTATTGCACCAAAAATTGTCCCAATTGCTCAATGAACACCTTTAAATGAGGCGATTATGAAAATTAACCCGGATAAAAGTAACGAGGATCGCCGTGATGTGCCTGCCCGAGAATTCAAAGGGTCTAAAGTATTAGCGCACAGGCTAGCCCAAACCAATATTTCCGCCAACATGATTTCGGTATTCGGCGTCATTGCAGCCATCTTGGCCTCGCTGGCATTTTTGGCAACGCCTGAAACAACCGAACTGACACGACGAATACTGTGGATTTCTGCCGGTTTATTTATAGGGCTTAGATTGTTATGCAATATGCTTGACGGCATGGTGGCCGTAGAATGGGGGAAAAGCTCACCGGTCGGCGCCTTGTATAACGAGATTCCGGACAGGTTATCTGATTTCATCATTCTGTTGGGAGCGGGATACAGTCTTGGAGGAAACGTCAATTTAGGATTTTTGGCAGCATTTACCGCAGTGTTTACCGCCTATGTCCGGGTTGCCGCCAAAAGTGTAGGTGCACCCAGTGATTTCGGAGGTCCTATGGCTAAGCCGCAACGTATGGCTATACTCATTTTATGCACTGCTTACCTTGGCTTTACGCCAGAAAGTTGGCATTTTGTCTGGGGGGAATCAAACTTCGGATTGATTTCTGTCGCATTGGGGCTGATTACTCTGGGCAGCATTGTGACGGCCTTCTTGCGTATTCGCCGTGCAGCCTATTATTTGAACACGCATCCCGTTCAATAATCGTAGTGCCGTCTGTAAAAAATGGGCTCTTGTAGAGGCGAATCCAGGCTCCATGGAGGGTTCGAAGCTCTACATCCATGGCACTGGATACCCGCTTCGCGGCGGGTATGACGGTCTTTCTTCTAATCTGACAAAGTAGAACTAAGGTCATCATTCAGTCTTCAGACATTTGAAAGTAACCGGTACACCTAACTAAGGGCATTCAGCTTATGAACCTCATTACAAATCCCATAGCGAGCCCCTGGTTTGCTCCTGCAGGCTACCGGATTTTGATACTCTTGGGACTAAGCTTGGTCCTGATTCTTTTTGTCCGTAGAAAGAGCTGGCGTACTCTTTTTCATGAGCCCTTGTTTATCAAGTGGCGAACATGGGCTGCGATTGCACCCGTCTATCTCTGCGCTGTGCTCAGTGGTCCGGTTGGTGTCGGTTTATTGGTGCTTGCTTTGACCTGGCAAGGTCTTCGTGAATATGCCGGCCTGGTGGGCTTGGTCAAGAATTACAGGGATGTTCTGCTGCTGATGGGGCTGACGGTTGTGCCGGTTTCGCTGATTTCTTTAGATGGCTTTTATCTGCTGGCTCCCCTGTTGCTATTGATTGCTGTTGCTCAACCTCTGGCGTTTCAATCCGTCAGTGGTGGTATCAGACAGTTGGCCTTGTCATCACTGGGCTGGGCTTACATTGCGTGGCTACTGGCTCATTTAGTGCTAATCAGCCGCTATATTCCTGGCGGTGACGGCATACTTCTGGTGCTAGGCGCTTCGGTGGCACTTAGCGATAATACGGCATTTGCGATAGGCTCTTCGCTGGGTCGTCACAAGCTGTCGGCATTGAGTCCCAACAAAACCTGGGAAGGGGTCGCCGGTAATTTGCTGGGGGCATATCTGGGCACATTGTTGATGAGTTTCGCCTTGCCGGAAAATGTTTATTGGCTGTTGTTGATAGGTCTGCCGCCCCTTATCGCAGTGGGTTCACTGTGGGGCGATCTGTTTGAATCGGCTATCAAGCGTGAAGCAGGCGTTAAAGATGCGGGTAGCTGGTTGCCGGGTTTTGGCGGATTGCTGGACAGGATTGACAGTCTTATTCTGGTGGCGCCTCTCAGTTATTATTTTTTAAGATTTGCTGTGTAATCAATTGGCAGATGAACCAATCAAAGTCCCATCAGCCACATCCCAACGACAAGGCAAACCATCCCCAGTATATTGACGGGTTTGATGGGTATGCTGTACAAAAACCAGCCGAGAATCGCAGCCCAAATGAATGTCGAAGCATAAATGGGGTAAAGCACGGATGGAGAACCGCCTTTCTTGAAGGCGGCAACAAACAAGGTCATGACGGCAATATAACAAAGCACCCCGGCCCAAAGCCGGATATTAAAAAGATAAGAAGTAATGCTCGAATCGGTTGCTTGAGCGCCCGCCTTGTATAGATATTGTCCCGCCGCACCGGCCAATGCAGCCAGCATAAAAAACACGATGGATATTGCCGGTGTGCGCATAATGATTCCTCAATTATCAGTTTTGACTTGCGACAGAATGAAAGCCAAATTTTCACCCAGAATCCGGGCTTTATCGCAATCAGGCATCGCAACCGCTTCTATTTTGGCTAATGCGGTCGATTCATTGCTGCACATCACCGGAATATCAGAGCCAAATATCAGTTTTTCCGCGCCTATCGTTTTATACAGCCGCCTGATTTTTGCGGAGGTTGCTATATAGCTGGAGGTGTCGACAAAAACGTTGTTCCGTTTCCGGGCAAGCTTCATCGTTTCCTCAAAGCGCTGGACACCCGCATGAGCCAGTATGAAGGTTACATCGGAGAAGGTCTCAACAAGCCAGTCAGGATCCGAAGAAGCCTTGGTCAGTCCTAAATGCATGAAAACCGGAAGGCAATAGGTCCGGGCAACCTCGCACAAATTGATCATGTTTTTACCGCGAAGATCGCTGGGGTATTGCACCAAGGCCAGTTTGATTCCTTGCATGCCGCTGGTTAAACAGCGATGTAATTCATTTAACACCTCCGGAGACTCCGGATTCAGGAAGGCAAATCCGGTAAATCGGTCGGGTCGTTCGCGGATGGCTTTCAGTGTATTTTCGTTATTCGGTGATTTTAAAAGATTATTACGAAAGTCGGATGAATTAACCAATTGCCTGGCTTTGAGTATGCCTAAACTGCGAAATAGACAATGGTAACGGAAGATGAGTGAATCGTGGATGGTAACCAGACTCAAGTCTCGAACACCAACGCCAACCAATACCGTTTTGGCAATTCCCAACGCATCCATTTCAGTCAGAATCGGCTGGTAATCACCGGTGATATGACGATGCCCATCAATAATCATAAATTGCTTCCGGGATTGGGAATGATTGAGTTATCCAACATTCGGGTTAACCTTAAAGTGACCGGATTGAATAAACCGGTTAAGGGTCTCCAGTAATTCATCGTTGGTATAGACTTCATCATGGCTCAACGGGGTTGTCAGTGTTTCGAGTGCCGGAGGCATTACAAAATCAGAACGGTGACGATAACGTTCAAAATCGGATTTTTTTAAACCCATTTGCAGAGCTGATGCCGATAGGCCCCGTTCAATGACAACGCCCGTTTCAGCCGCTGCTATAGCCGGTTCCATTTTTAATTGCGATGTCAGATCAAGCAGCATTTTGCCGTATCGGATCAGAGTCGGCAAGCGACCGTATTTTTGTATCGCAAGACCGGGCAGTAACTCCTGAAAGGGAGAGCGGATATAAACAATCCTGCCTGTATTCGCCAACGGCTGAGAAGCTAAAGCCGAACGAAGAATAAGGCCGCCGGAAATGTAACAAATAAAATGACATTTTGAAAAATCAGCCAGTTTATGATGATCAAGAAAACGGACCAATTGATTTGCCGCGAATTTAACCCCGAAATACTGGCAAAGGCCAGGCAAAAAAACTGAAAACCGGCTGTTTTGCTGAAAATAGCTTAGCAGATGAGACTTTTTCGCCGAATTGGCGGTTATTCCGGTTAACAGGACCAGCGCTTGCCTTTTGTCATTATTTGCCAAGGGGTCTGATTTCATATCAACCACGAAAGTAGTATTAGCACGGAGAGCGCAGCTCAGCAATCGACGAGATCAAGCGTTGGAGCATTCATCTGTTCGCTTGCGGACCGACAGCGCCTGTTTTTTAGCGTGAAATTCAGAGAAGGATAAAGTAGACTTGGACTGTTAGACAAATTTTTTTTGTCGTGCAAGATACAGAGTGCTGCCCCCGTCGTGTTAATAAGAAGCATAAATTAAGTATTATAAAATCAAATGCTTGACATAATTTTAGGCTAATTAAATTTACTATCAATCAGTGGAGAATACGTATGACTACTTGGGAACATGCACATCTTTCAAACTCGGGTTCCGGGCCGCTCGATCAGGAAACATTAAGAAAAATTCATGCCTGGTGGTGTGCGTGCAACTATTTATCCGTGGGCATGATTTATTTGAAGGACAACCCCCTTCTTAAAGAGCCGCTGACCGTTGATCATATCAAGCACCGTCTGCTGGGCCATTGGGGTGCGAGCCCGGCGCTTTCTTTTACCTGGGCTCATCTCAACCGCCTGATTAAAGAACAGGATCTTGATGTCATCTTTATTGCGGGTCCGGGACACGGTGCGCCGGGTGTGTTGGGGCCCTGTTACCTTGAAGAAACTTATTCCGAGGTTTACCCCGATAAAAGCATGGATGAAGAAGGATTGCGCAAATTTTTCAAGCAATTTTCTTTTCCCGGACACATCGGTTCGCATGTGACCCCCGAAACACCGGGTTCGATTCATGAAGGTGGCGAGCTGGGTTATAGCTTGTCGCATGCTTATGGCGCGGCTTTTGATAATCCTGACTTGATCGTCGCATGCGTCGTCGGCGATGGAGAAGCGGAAACAGGTCCTCTGGCTACCGCCTGGCATTCCAATAAATTTTTAAATCCACAAAGGGATGGGGCCGTTCTACCTATATTGAATTTGAACGGCTATAAAATTGCCAATCCGACCATCTTGGCTCGAATCAGTCATCAGGAACTGGAAGCGCTTTTCATGGGTTATGGCTATCGTCCTTATTTTGTTGAAGGCGATGATCCTGAAATCATGCATCAGAAGATGGCCGAAACATTAAATACAGTGATTTGCGAGATTAAAGCCATTCAGCAAAGCGCCCGTTCCGGAGAAAAGACAGCCCTGGAGCGTCCTTTCTGGCCCATGATTGTTTTACGTTCCCCCAAAGGGTGGTCCGGCCCTAAAACGGTCAAAGGTCATAAAGCGGAAGGCTCGTGGCGCTCGCATCAGGTGCCGTTTTCCGATGTGCGGGAAAATCCCGAATCGTTAAAGCTGCTGGAAGACTGGCTTTTGAGCTACGAACCGGCTGAATTGTTTGATGCACAAGGGCGCTTGGTCGAAGATCTGCGTTCCTTGGCGCCCCAAGGCACACGCCGGATGAGCGCCAATCTTCATGCCAATGGCGGTATGCTGCGAAAAGAGCTTAAACTGCCCGATTTTCGTCAGTATGCTGTCGAGGTCAAAAAAGCGGGGGGCGTGGAGTATGAAAATACCAAGCCGCTGGGTGAATTTTTGAGGGATACATTAAGCCTGAATGCCGCCAATTTTCGGGTTTTCGGCCCGGATGAAACCGCGTCAAATCGTTTGCAGGCGGTTTTTGAAGCGTCTAAAAAATGCTGGATGGCCGATTATCTGCCGGAAGATGCTGACGGGGGTGAATTAAGCCAGGATGGCCGTGTCATGGAAATGCTGTCCGAGCATACCCTGATCGGCTGGATGGAAGGCTATTTACTCTCCGGGCGTCACGGGTTTTTTCATACCTATGAAGCGTTTGCACATGTCATTGATTCGATGATCAATCAGCATGCGAAATGGCTGGCCATATCCAATGGGGTATCCTGGCGGGCCTCGGTTGCTTCCGAGAATATTTTACTGTCATCGACAGTCTGGCGTCAGGATCACAACGGCTTTTCGCATCAGGACCCCGGTTTTATCGATCTGTTAACCAATAAGAGTCCGCAAGTCACGCGTATTTATCTGCCGCCGGATGCCAACACACTCTTGGTCGTCGCGGATCACTGCTTGCGTTCTACCGACAAAATCAACGTCATTGTCGCTGATAAACAAAAACATCTGCAGTTTACGACCATTGACGAAGCCATCGTGCATTGCGCCAAAGGTATAGGGATTTGGTCCAAAGCCAGTAATGATCAGGGCGAAGTGCCTGATGTGGTCATGGCGTCGTGCGGTGATGTGGCGACACAGGAAGCGCTGGCGGCAACGGCTATTTTGCGCGCTCATGTTCCCGAACTTAAACTGCGTTTTGTCAATGTTGTTGATTTGTTTAAATTGCAACCTGCGACGGAACATCCGCATGGTTTGTCGCACCGGGAGTTCGACAGTCTTTTTACCACCGATAAACCGGTTATTTTTAATTTCCACGGCTATCCCTGGTTGATTCATAAACTTGCGTACCGCTTTACCAATCATGACAATTTGCATGTGCGGGGTTATAAAGAGCGCGGCAACATCAATACGCCTATGGAACTGGCCATACTGAATCAAATCGACCGCTTCAATCTGGTAATCGACGTCATAGACCGGGTGCCTTGGTTAAGCGCCAAAGCCGCTCATTTGAAAGAACAGATGAAAAATGAAATTATCGACAATCTCAGCTACGCGCATGAACACGGCACGGACAAGAGTGAAATCGCCAATTGGATCTGGCCGTTTGATTGAGGCAGGATTGATCAGATAAGGCGCGAGTCATGCATCCAAACATATTGGTCATCAATTCCGGCAGTTCGTCGATAAAGTACCAGCTGCTGGAGATGCCTGAGGGCAGGGTGCTGGTCAAAGGCCTTCTCGAACGCATCGGTTCCGGTGACGCAAGACTGAAGCATTGGGACAATACGGCTTCAGACCCCGCGCATGAAAAGATAAGTCAGGTTAATGCGGCCGATCATCAGGCCGCATTTGATCTGGTTTTCAAGACATTAGGCGCAGCTATCGAGTTTGGCGCTATCGCCCATCGGGTTGTTCATGGTGGATCGAGATTTGCCTCTGCCACACGCGTGACTGATGACGTCATAAAGGCGATCGCAGAGCTCAGCGCATTTGCTCCGTTACATAATCCCATCAATCTGAACGGCATCACCATCTGTCACAAGATGTTCCCCGGGATCCCACAGGTGGCCGTCTTCGACACGGCTTATCATCAAACGCTACCGCCCCGGGCTTATCGTTACGCGATTCCCGAGCTCTGGTATCAAACCTTCGGCATCCGGCGTTACGGATTTCACGGCACTTCGCATCATTATGTCGCACAAAAAGCGGCGGAGTTTTTGGAAAAACCTATCGCAGAGACGTCTGTGATCAGTCTTCATTTGGGCAATGGCGCCAGTGCGGCAGCGATCGCCAAGGGTCAATCTGTCGATACGTCCATGGGCTTCACGCCGCTGGAAGGATTGATGATGGGCGCGCGCAGCGGCGATATCGACCCGGCTATCCCCACTTATATACAAACATTCCACCAGATGGAAGCCTCAGAGATTGATTGGCAACTGAATCATGCTTCGGGTTTAACTGCGCTCACCGGAACCAACGACGTCAGAGAACTCATCAACCGCAGTCAGCAAGGCGAAGAATCAGCGATCCTGGCGCTGGACATGTACAGTTATCGGATAAAAAAATACATTGGCGCTTACTGGGCTGTTATGGGTGGCATCGACGCGCTGATTTTTACTGGTGGCGTGGGCGAAAATGCGGCATTGGTGCGAAGCTTGGTCTGTGGCGGTTTAGCGCATTTAGGCATAGCCATCGACGAAACAGCCCATCATATCCAAGATGCTGATGTTTGCGATATTACCCAAACGGGTCAAAAGACGCGCATCCTGGTCATCCGAACCCACGAGGAATTACAGATTGCCCAGGAGACCTGGGCATTATTGAATTAGTCTTGTAGACTAAGTTCAAATTTGCACCGTATTGATTTATTAAACATGATTCAGTTAATGAAACATGTTGATTGTGGTGATCTATCAATAAACGAGTGTAATAAATAAAAACATCATATAACAAGGAGACAAACATGGATTTTAGAGAGCGCCTATTAAAACATGTAGAGCATGTCAAGAATGTCGGTATGCACTGCGATTCTGAAGAGACCACAAAGCAAGCCTTGATTCTCCCAGTTTTAGATGTCTTAGGTTTCAGTCCTTACGATCCAACTAAAGTTAAGGCCGAATACGGATCTGATGTGCCTGGCGTTAAAATAAATGAACGCGTTGACTATGCTTTATTTTGCGGTGGTGTTCCGGTTATGTTTGTTGAGGCTAAAGGCTATCGTGAGAACCTGACCAATCATGCGCCGCAACTCGCCCGTTACTTCAATGCAACACCCGAAGTTACTATAGCGGCTATCACTAATGGCAAGGAATGGCGATTCTTTACTGATCTAAATGACAAGAACGTCATGGATAAAACCCCCTTTTTAACGGTAGATTTTTTTAATCTATCTCCGTCTGATCCTGATCAATTCAGCCGGTTCCGTCAGGATAAGTTCCAACCGGAAGCCTTAAGAACCCTGGCAGAGGAAAGTGTTTTTCTAGCGGCTTTTAAAGATGCTGTTAAAAATAGCGTACTGGAATGCGATGTTGATTTTGTGCGTTATATCGTTGCCAAATCCACGATTCAAAGGACGTTAACCGCTAAATTTATTGAGGGAGTGATGCCTATTGTCAAACAGGCAGTGGCGCAAACCATGAGTGACATGGTTGTTAATAGCTTATCTAAACCGGTTGCAAAAACTGAGGTAACTGAAGAGGTTGCTATTGATGAAAAGGATTTAGACACTGTTGATCCGACTAACTCAAAGATCATTACCACAGCGGCAGAGCGCAAGGTTTTTGATATTGTTCAAGAACTGCTACCTAATGAGCCTCTGTTTACCAAAGATACTGAAAGTTATTTTTGTGTGCTTTATCAAAACAAGGTTAACCGCTGGCTTTTGCGTTACAGCGGCGATAAGAAAAGACCCTCGGTGCAATTTATCAATAAACTGACCGAGCAGCATTTATCTGAAGTTAAACGTGCTGGCTTAGATATTGGCCCAGCCGATCAGATCATTATCGATAAACCGGAAAACCTTTTGAGAATACCGGGGCTTTTGTTTGATGCGCTGGCCTATTGTCAAAATGACGAAAACTTTAAGTCTAAAAAGACAAGCGGATAAGGTTCTGTTGGTTGATTTATGACAATAGGTAGGATGCGGTGACAACAGGAACCGCATCGGTCGCGATTGATGCGCTTCGCTATCGCTCAGCACATCCTACATACCTTTTTATAGTTGCCTATCAACGTCTTTTTTTGTCGATCTGATTGTTAATGTTTTGGTGATGATGTCCGGGAAACAATGCCAAAAAGGACCGCTCTGTAGGATGCGGTGACAACAGGAACCGCATCGGTCGCTAGCGATGCGCTTCGCTGCCGCTCAGCACATCCTACATGCTTTTTTATAGATGCTTCTTAACGTCTTAGCATGGGTTGGTTACACCAACCCAATCATCGATCAACCTTATTGAATACGCGTGCCTATTTCGCCTCCGGCATAGGCTTTTACTGCACAGAATTTAAATTCCGGTATTTTTGCGGCAGGGTCCAGCGCCTCGTTGGTGATCAGGTTGGCACTGGCTTCGTTATAACAAAAAGCCATGAACAGGCTGCCTTCCTGTATACCCAGTTCTGACCGGGCATAAGCCGTGATTTTTCCGCGTCTGGATTCGATGGTGATTAAGCCGCCCGGTTCGATGTTCAATTTGGCCAGATCGTTCGGATGCGCGCTGAGAACCGGATCCGGCTCTATCGCATCCAGGGTCGATGAATGACGGGTCATACTGCCGGTATGCCAATGTTCAAGCTGACGTCCGGTGATGAAAATCAAGGGGTATTCATCATCCGGTAATTCGTCGGCATGAATAAAGTGCGCAGGTACAAACTTACCTTTGCCTGAGGGTGTTGGAAAACCGTCAGTAAAAATCACAGGCTGGCCCGGGTCGCCTTCTTTTTCCAGCGGATAAGTCAGCGAGTCTTCCTTTTCAAGCCGTTCCCAGGTCATGCCGGCAATGCTGGTCATGGCTTGACGCATTTCATTGAACACATCTTCAGGGCCTTGATAGTTCCAGTTGCAGCCCAAACGGTTGGCCACTTCCTGAATGATCCACAGATCCTGACGCGCATCTCCGGGAGGATTGACGGCTTGACGTCCCATCTGGACCCTACGGTCTGTGTTGGAGAATGTGCCGGTTTTTTCATAGAACGCCGAGGCGGGTAAAATGACATCGGCAAAACCGGCTGTTTCAGTCAAAAAGATATCCTGAACGACCAGGTGTTCCAACGAAGCCAGCGCTTCCCTCGCATGATTCTGATTGGGGTCGGACATGGCCGGATTTTCGCCTTCGACATACATCCCGTACAGCTCTTTATCAAGAATGGCATGAATCATTTCAACCGTAGTCAAACCGCGTTTTGGGTCAAGCTTGGCATTCCATAATTTTTCATACTTGGCTTGATAGGCTGGATTTTCTACCGATTCATAATCAGGATAGACCATGGGAATCAAGCCCACGTCGGATGCACCTTGTACGTTGTTTTGGCCGCGTAAAGGATGTAATCCGGTACCGGGCCTGCCGATTTGTCCGGTCATCAGTGCCAGGGAAATCAGGCAACGGGCGTTATCGGTGCCGTGAATATGCTGGGAAATACCCATGCCCCACAAAATCATTGAACCCTTTGAGGTCGCATAGAGTCTGGCCACTTCCTTGATCATTTCAGCATCGATGCCGCAGATAGGCGCGACATGTTCAGGACTGTAATTTCTCAAATGCTCTTTCATCAAATAAAACTCTTCCGTGTGATTTTTGATGTAGTCGTCGTTTTGCAGATTCTCAGCCAGAATCGTATGCATAATGCCGTTCAGTAAGGCGACATCGGTATCCGGCCGGAATTGCAGAACGTGAGTCGCATACTTTGAGATGGACGTTTTGATCGGGTCCATCAGAATGATCTTGGCGCCTTTTTTAGCGGCATTCTTCATGAATGTGGCCCCGACCGGATGATTTACGGTGGGATTGGAGCCGATGATAATAATCACCTCGGCTTTGCTGACATCGGCGACCGGATTGGATACTGCGCCGGAGCCCAGGCATTCCAGCAAGGCAACAACCGAAGAGGCATGGCAAAGCCGGGTGCAATGGTCGACATTGTTTGAGCCGAAACCGATACGGACCAGTTTCTGGAATAAATAAGCTTCTTCGTTACTGCCTTTGGCCGAGCCGAGACCGGCCAGCGCTTTACTGCCTTTTTCCTCGCGAATTTTTTTCAAACCATTGGCGGCAAAATCCAGAGCCTCTTCCCAGCTGGCTTCACGGAAAACGTCATACAATTGGTCGGGGTCCAAAAGTTCCGATGTTTTGGCCACGCCTTCTTTTCTAATCAGCGGTTGGGTCAGCCTCAGCGGATTGTGGATATAGTTGAAACCGTAACGGCCTTTGACGCACAGACGCAAATGGTTGGTGAAGCCATCTCGGCCTTCGGTGTAAAGAATTTTGTTGTCCTTGACGTGGTATTTGATCAAGCAACCGACACCGCAATAAGGGCAGGTCGAGTCGACAGTTTTATCGGCGACCTCCAGACCCACGTTGTTAGCGGGCATCAACGCGCCGGTAGGGCAGGCTTGTACGCATTCTCCGCAGGCCACGCAACTGCTGGCGCCCATGGGATCGGAGATATCGAACACAATCTCGGAATGGCCGCCACGGTTCGCATAGCCTATGACATCGTTCATCTGCTCTTCACGGCACGCTCTCAAACAACGGGTGCACTGTATGCAGGCATCCAGATTGACCGAAATTGCGGGATGTGAAAAATCGGCCAGAGGTTGTTTCCGGCCTTCAAAACGCGGTGTGCCGACTTCCAGTTTATCGGCCCAATAATCCAGTTCGGATTTAAGTGTGTAAGGCGATTTACCCTGATTAGGCATGTCGGATTTCAACAATTCCAACACCATTTTCTGGGACTTGATAGCCCTTTCACTCTCGGCTTTGACTTTCATGCCTTCGCTTGGCATGCGGCAGCACGACGGCGCGAGTACGCGTTCGCCTTCAATTTCCACCACGCAGGCGCGGCAGTTTCCGTCGGGACGAAGGCCGTCTTTGTAACAAAGATGCGGAATCTCTTTGCCTTGCCGTTTGGCAGCCTGCAGGATGGTTTCTCCCTGGAAAGCTGAAAATTCGTTACCGTCCAGTGTGAAATTGACGATGGGTTTATTCAAAAATTCCGGATTAGCAGCCATGGATTGACCTCTTTTCAACTAAACAGTGATTCATAATTCGTGCGGGAAATATTTGATGACGCAGCGAAGGGGATTGGGCGCGGCCTGACCTAAGCCACAGATCGACGCATCGACCATGACCGAGGACAATTCCTCCAGCAGGCTGGTATCCCATTGTTCCGATGCCATCAGATGGGCTGCCTTGGTGGTTCCCACCCGGCAAGGAGTGCATTGTCCGCACGATTCTTCCTCGAAAAATCGCATGGCATTCAAGGCCAGTTTTTTCGCGCTGTCGTGATTGGAAAATATCACCACAGCTGCCGAACCGATAAAACACCCGTAAGGATTCAACGTGTCGAAGTCCAGAGGAATATCGCCCAACGAAGCGGGCAATATGCCACCCGATGCCCCGCCCGGAAAGTATCCGTAAAACTCATGTCCTTCCAGCATACCGCCACAATATTCATCGATTAATTCACGAACGGTAATACCGGCCGGAGCCAGATGCACACCCGGTTTGTTAACCCTGCCTGAAACCGAAAATGACCGTAATCCCTTTCTGTCGTTGCGGCCGAATGAAGAAAACCAGTCAGGCCCTTTTTCGACGATATCGCGTACCCAGAACACCGACTCCATGTTGTGTTCCAGCGTCGGGCGTCCGAATAAGCCCACTTCCGCGAGGAAAGGCGGTCTTAAACGTGGCATGCCGCGTTTTCCCTCAATGGATTCGACCATTGCGGACTCTTCGCCGCAAATATAGGCGCCGGCCCCACGGCGTAAATGAATCGGCGGCAAGCGGTATTTTGGCGAAGGCGGGTTATTCTGCAGATTGGCAATTTCGCGGGTCAGAATTTCCCGGCATCCGGCATATTCGTCACGAAGGTAAACATAAATCTCATCGCAGCCCACGGTTAATGCTGCGATCAGCATGCCTTCCAGAAAGCGGTGCGGGTCTCTTTCCAAATAAAAACGGTCTTTAAAGGTACCGGGTTCGCCTTCATCAATGTTTACGGCCATCATGCGTGGTCCGGCAAATCCTTTGACGATGCGCCATTTTCTTCCGGCAGGAAATCCGGCGCCGCCTAGGCCTCTGAGGCCGGAGTCTTCCATTTTCTTGATGATGCTTTCTGCAGAAATGTCCCCTTCATGCAGGCTTTTCATGGTCTGATAGCCGCCATTTGCTTTGTATTCTTCAAAGCTGATATAAGCGGATACAGGTGCTTTAATGGCGTTGTTTGCTACGGCGCCGGTCACTTTTTCAACATCGGCCTTGTCAATCGGGTTTTGACCGACGACGGCGACGGGTGCATGTTGGCAACGGCCCACACAAGGCACTTTCTGGATGCGGGCTTTATCGCTCAAGCCCTGTTCAAGCGCGCTGATCAGATCGTGGGCGCCTGCCATTTCGCATGAGACTGATTCACAGACTCTGATCGTCAAATCAGGGGGCGGCGTCTGACCTTCCTTGATAACGTCGAAATGATGATAAAAAGAAGCCACTTCAAAAACTTCAGCAGGCGACAGCTTCATCTCACTGGCGAGTGCGACAAGATGCTTGGAGGATATATGATGAAACGTGTCTTGAATTTTATGCAAGTGCTCTATCAGCAGATCCGGGCGTCGGGGTTCGTTGCCCAGCAAGGTTCTGATTTCATCTAATGCGCTTAAGTCCACCGCATGGCCTTTGGGGCCTTTACGTTTCTTTTTAGTGATCTGTTCAGGTGTAATTGTTATGACTGCCACGCGTGTCTCCTCCAAGTAATCCGCCTGTGTCAGCGGGTCTTTCTTATATTATAGGGCTATACAAACTTATCAGCGCTTTTGCGTTGCGTCTACCGCAAATTGCTGGCACTTTAACTTAGCTATTGACTATGTTTCAACTCATTATTTATTCGGATTGACATCATAAATAATGATAGTATCGGTTCACCCTCATTGCGTAGGCTAAATCACCCGCTACTTCAAGGGTCTGCGAGGTTTAGGCGACAATGACAAACCTGTGTTTCAAACTCAATCCGGTTGGCAGAAGGTGGATACCTTGAACCCTAATCATTTGCTTACCTTTGCGGTTGTGGCTCGCTTGAAAAGCATTACCCAAGCGGCAGAGTGTCTGCATATCGGACAGCCCGCCGTGTCGGGTCAGCTAAAGCTGCTTCAGCAACAGGTAGGCGAGCCGCTCTATGAGCGCAAAGGCCATCAAATTGAACTGACACCTGCCGGCGCAGGACTTTTGGGTTACGCTCAAAAAATGTCGGACGATCTCAATCAGGCTATCGACTATGTCCGCTGCCTGAAAAAAGTCAATGCCGGCCTCTTAAGGTTAGGCTCTACGACAACCATTGCCAGTTATTATTTACCGCATTTTCTAGTGAAATTTCAGACCTTGCATGCCGGTGTCAGAGTGACCATGAAAACGGCGGATACCGATGAAATTCTGAAACAGCTTCATGAGCTCGATCTGGGGTTTATCGAAGGACCCGTCGAAAGCGAGGTGCTGCCCGGCAACTATGAAGTCATTCCCTGGCAACAAGACGAAATTGTTCTGGTACTGCCGGAAGATCATGTGTTGGCCCGTGTTTATCCGGAATCTGTTCCGTTAAGCGTTTTTGCCGATCATCCCGTTATCTGGCGTGAGGCGGGTTCGGGTGCCAGAAAGGTGGTTGAAAGTGCTTTAAACCACGCCGGAGTCGAGGTTGAGGTCAATATCGAAGTTACCGGTGTATCAGGGGTCAAAGAGGCCGTCAGAGCGGGTTTAGGTATCGGTTTTGCTTCATCCCAGGCATTGCGCAATGAACGCAGCGGCTTGGTTGCGCGGCGTGTCAATCCGCCGGAAGGCTTGATCTGGCATTTAAACATCATTGCTCCCAAATCCATCATTCAATCCCGTGCGGCCAGTGCATTTCTTCAGTTGTGTAAATAGCCAAGGCTTACGCCAACCCTCAAAGCTAAATAAAGTTCAAAATGGGAATTGCCGATAGTATCTTCAGGGCAAACGCATTAAAACACTATAGAAAATCAAATATTTAATGTATTCCTTTTTCTGGATTAACTATAAGACTCGGTTTATTTGAAACCTAAAAAAGGCTTTGTGTCGCTATCGCGACGCTTATTTGGAGTCGGTTCGCGGACCGACAACCGCGATACTTTTCTTTGCTTGTCCAAAGAAAAGTATCCAAAAGAAAAGACACCCGGAGGCCGCT
>JAGXSU010000163.1 GCA_018333785.1 Methylomicrobium sp.
CGCTGTGCAAGGTGAGTGGCTACTGGTGTGTATGGCGTTCAATCTAAAGCGTCTTTGCGTCTTACGTCTTGAGTAAAAGGGACTCATTGTTAATGGCCAATTAAACTGAGCTAAAAACAGCATGATTTTGATTGCTTTGGGTGTTTTTTTGTGACTTTTTTTAAAAGCGATCAAGCATAATCCTTAAGACCGACAGACTCCTAGACGGCTTCATCATCCAAGCGATCGGTAAAGCCATATACAAAGTGCGAGCTGTCGTAATCAGGTTTAGCGCATTGATCAGTGGTGAGGTTTCAGCCGTTTTTGACTGATCGCTAGTGCCCGATGATTGGATGGATTGGCATTGAGTAAGCTCACCAAAGATAAAGCCTATCCCGCCGGCTAACAGACAAGTGGTGGGTGCAGCCAATTGTTGACGGAGCTTTTTGACCAGACTATCGCTACGCCTATGAATAAGGTGTTGCCGATGAAATATCTGCCGCTCCATTGCCTTGATTTGGGCGTTCAACGATTTGGCTTTTTGCCGTTTTAGAAAATAGTCCTTCATGATGACTTTTCTGCTTCCAAACGCTCTGGTGTTAGGGGTTGAAGACTGCGGAGAGTAGATGAGAATTGTAAAAAACGACGCTTGCGGCGTATTGCGGCAAACAGGATCAAGGTCAGGAATAAGTTTGCTGCGACTGCTAGTAAGATAGCGCTGCTTGCGGTAATGCCATTTTCGATCAGCACTAACACAGCCGCAGCGAGCGCCCCCAACCACGCACTTAACAACAAAATGGCAATCATTACGCCGGAGATGATCATAGACACCAGGCTGTCAACAGCCCGCTGCATCTCAAGCGCCGCGAGACGAATGCGATCGACACCTAATCCACGCAGTTCATCCCATAACAAGAGGGCAACTTCCAATACGCCGGAATCATTCAGCAGGTCATCCGGTGTGGCCGTTGTCCCTGGAGTCTCATTGTTAACGGCTTCCTTGTTCATACTATTTTGAAGCCTGTCCTATCGACTGCTTAGCAAACGACTTAAGACAAAGCCGGCCGCCGCCGCGATACCTAACGCGGTAAGCGGATTTTCGTGAACATAACTGCGGCAATTTTCAACTAACTGTTGCTCGCAATTTTTCAGTTGCACGCCTTTTTCGCCAAGCGCATCTGCGGCCTGATTGGTGGCATTCGCGATTTTATCAACCGTTTCGTGGGCTGATTCAGCGGCTTTTTTTATGGTATCCATGGTAATTTCCTCGTTCTGAGATGCCTTTTAAGGCATCTCGAATTCATGATGATTGGGTTAACGTTGGTTCAGCAAGCGGCCCAGAATAAAGCCAGCCGCGGCAGCAATACCAACGGATGTCATGGGGTTCTTGCTGATATAACCGCGGCAATCTTTGACCAATCGCTGCTCGGCATTTTTCAGTTGCTCACCTTTTTCACCCATGACTTCTGCAGCGTGAACGCCAGCACTGGCCACCTTGTCATAAGCTTCATGCGCTGAACTGGACATTTTATCTATCGTTTCCATAATTAATTCCTGGTTGATTCGTTTAGCTTATTTAAGACCCCTATCATTAAATACGAATTTAATAACGTATTCATGGGCTCTCCGATAATGACTAAATAAAAGTTTGAATAGGGTTTTGACAACACTCTTTAATGACATATGCCTAGTAACAAGCTGAAATAGCCTGACCATTAACCCGTCATACAGAGACCCTAGTAAGACTGTTATTTCTCCAATACCTTGATTACAACTGTATCTGTAAAACGCGTCGGAGTCGGTACGGTAACAAACATACTGTTGAAAACGCTTTATCAGGCTGGAATTTTGTAACTATCTTGAAAACCACATTCCCTGCCAAAAGTGTGCATCCAGCCCAACATCGTTACCCCTGGTTTATGTTCGATAACGAACAGACCGCCACATAGCTTGTTGCTACTATTTTATTGAGGTTTACGCTCACTGTATTGGATGCAGAGAAAGCCATTTTCTTAACTGAAATAGCATTATTTCAGCTAGCACTCGTTTAAATCACTTAACTTTAAGGAATACCCCATGCAAACTAAAAACAATAACAAACACACAATAGCCAATAAAATTCTTTTGATTAGCTGCTTATCGACTGTCCTTGGTTTGGTAGGTTGCCAACAAGAAGGTACGGCTGAAAAAGCAGGTCAAAAAATCGACCAAGCGGCTGAAAAGGCAGAGCAAAAAATTGACGAAGCCACTGAAAAAGCAGAAATAAAAATTGAAGCCGCCAAAGAGTCTTTAGATCAAAAAACCGATGCGGCCAAAGAAACTATCAAAGAATCCTCTGACGCGTCCAAAGCGGCTCTGGAAAGCGCAGGCGAAAAACTGGGTCAAACCACTGAAACAGCAGGGCAAAAAATTGAGGAGGTTAAAGAGTCGGTCGTCGAGAATGCCCAGGTTGCTGCTGAATACATAGATGACTCGGTGATTACTGCGGCGGTTAAAGCAGCAATTTCAGGCGACTCTTCGTTCAAGGCCTCGACTATAGAAGTGACGACCACTAAAGGAGTAGTGATTTTGAAAGGCACGGTCGATTCCGAACACCTTATCGAAAGAGCAATGAACTTGGCGAGTAATCAAAAAAATGTAAAATCTGTACAAACTGACCTGCTGGTTATCGTACCTGCCAAATAATAACGGTTGATTGACGCGTTAGCGGATCCGGGGGTGACTAAATACAACCCTTATGCGCATTTTAATTCTACTTTGTCAGATTAGAAGAAAGACCGTCATACCCGTCGGGAAGCGGGTATCCAGTGCCATGGATGGCAAGCTTCGAACCCTCCATGGAGCCTGGATTCGCTTACGCGGCCTTACGGCTCCGGCAATCCATGCCGGAATGGTGAACGATATCAACGTCATGAAACTTATAAAAAAAGCGCAATAGTGCTAAATTGATTTTATCCAGTGCTCACCCGACTAATCACGATGCGCCGACTGCAAATTAACCACTTAACCACCTACGAATACGCTGAAACTGTCACTTTGCTGCCGCACCGTCTCCTGTTGCGGCCCCGCGAAGGGCATGAGATTCGTATCGAATCGTCTGAACTTATCATTTCTCCCGAGCATCAACTGCAATGGCAACGCGATGTTTACGACAACGCCGTCGCTGAAGCGATATTTACCCAACCGAACAACCGGCTCTCTATCGAAAGCCGCCTTACACTTCAACACTACGATTCCCATCCGCTAAACTTTCTGGTGGCCGACTACGCGGTGCGTTTTCCATTTCAATACGATCCTGCAGAACTGATTGATTTGGGGCCTTATCTGGCAACGATTTTCATCCAAGATAAACCTCGATTAAGCCAATGGTTACAGCAATTTTGGGTTCCCGGCCAGGTGGTAGAAACCTATCTTTTGCTGGAATGGATTAATAAAGCGATTGCCACCGGATTTACTTACCAACAACGGGAAGAGCCCGGCGTTCAGTCACCTGCGACATCGTTGACGCATTGCGCCGGTTCCTGCCGTGACTTTGCAACCTTATTTATAGAAGCTTGCCATTATCTGGGCTTGGCAGCGCGCTTTGTCAGCGGCTATCAATACTCGCCAGGACTGATGAAAGGCCAAGGCGCAACCCATGCCTGGTCAGAAGTTTACCTGCCCGGCGCCGGTTGGAAAGGCTTTGACTCAACCACCGGCGAAGTGGTCGGAAACAACCATATCGCACTGGCCGTCAGCCGGCATCCTGAATTGGTACCACCTGTTTCCGGCTCGTTTATCGCTGCCACCGAACAAATGCCGATCATGCGTGTCATGGTAGAAGTCACTGACATTTCGGCAATGCCATTGGCTCATGCCGTATAAGATCGCTTTTTATTGCATCTTAACGGCGCTTTTCTTTTCCTGATTATAAATAACCTTCAGCTCAACCAAGAATCGTCATCTCGGCAGGGATTGCCGAGATCCAGAAGCCATGGGGCAAGCGTCTAACACATCCTTGTGGCCTCAATTCGCTCCGCGGTCTTCGGCTCCGGCAATTCCTGCCAGAATGACGGTGTTGCTGAAACAGCTTGCTAATCAGGTTTCTTTTTGCTGGATGGGGTCTCAATTTTGACTTGAGTTGTTCCGTCTTCTTCCATATCCAGTTTTTTTGCAGCGGCACGAGACAGATCGATGACGCGATCTTCTGCAAATGGCCCGCGATCATTGATTGTCACATTAACTTTATTGCCATTTTCCAGATTGGTAACTTTAGCCTTGGTGCCCATTGGTAAACTCGGGTGAGCGGCTGTCAGCTCTTTCTGATTAAACGTCTCGCCATTAGCGGTTTGCTTACCCTGTAAACCGGGCCCATACCACGATGCTTCGCCAACTTCTTTGTGCATCGGTTTAGTATTGGAAGAACCCTGTTCTCCTTGCTTTGAGTTACTTTGTTCACTCGTTTCTTGACTGCAGCTGG
This sequence comes from Methylomicrobium sp., assembly GCA_018333785.1. Taxonomy (GTDB): domain Bacteria; phylum Pseudomonadota; class Gammaproteobacteria; order Methylococcales; family Methylomonadaceae; genus Methylicorpusculum. Next base: position 4,439 of record JAGXSU010000163.1, read on the forward strand.
AAATAGTCAAAACGCAGATCAAGGTTAAATACGACACTGCTTTAGATGAAGTGTGGTGACTGTTAAATTTTTGATATGACATATTCTTTCCTAACCGTACATAAAAGTCCTGCATTCGCCACGTCAAATGAAAGTAATAACGGTCAAGGAGAAAGAGAGCGGTCACTCGCCCGACAGGGCGCCGTGAATACATCCATGTAGGCTTGACGGCGGCTCCCTGCCGCCGACACCTGTCGATCGAGTAACCGCTCCCTCTTCGGTTC
>JAGXSU010000164.1 GCA_018333785.1 Methylomicrobium sp.
CACAAAAAGGAGTTTACGAATCCAGCGCTGTTGTCGGGGCTGTGGGTCTTCCTCTCCATGCTCGAAATCATGGACGCCTACTCTCAAGAAGAACTGGATAGTTTGAAGGCAACCGCTCAGCAATTTTTAGGAAAAGATGTGTAGATACTTATGCCATGGAGGTGGACTCTCTCGATACACTCATACGGATTAAGGAAAAGGCGGAGAAGCGGGGCGTGAACCACGCCCTTATCACCGACGCGGCCCACACCTGTTTCAGCGAACCCACCATCACCTGCATCGGCCTCGGCCCCATGACGAAAACCGACGGCAACGCCCTGACAAGGGATGCCCGTATGCGCCCTTGATAAGCCGGATCGGCGCGAAAGGGTGCGCCAAGAGGCGAAGATCCGCCGTTATTTGGGAAAATCGAGAATATGCGCCCAAAGGCATTGGAATTGGCTATTAGGCCTATTGGGAGCGAAACTGCAAAAAAGCGACATCTGAGGCATAAACACTCAGTAAGCCTTGTACAGCAAGGCTTTCAAACAACCTCTCTCAAAAACCTACATTTTAAAATGATTGAAATATCAAGCTGGGTTTTAGAGTCAATCTTTTTCTCAAAAGCAGTCTATCAATAAATTGAATTTTGCTCAATGCGGAAGTAGCAACTCCGACCCCTATGTATAGTGCCCGACTATGAATAGATGGGATTTATTTCGACGTTTACCCCACCAGCCACTAGCTGTTGCCAGTGGAGTGCTACACATAGTTTTAATGCTTGGCGGGCTGCTTAAACTCCTTCCATGTTGGACGATAGCTTTAATGGATGAAATTCAGGGCGTCATTAATGCAAGTTAGGCATGAAATCATAAAAAACGGGAGCGAATTTGCACTCAATCAGTTGTCTGCATAAGTGAAGGTTGGCAGAGGTCGTTGAAATTTCGGAAGCGAATAAATTTTCACCTCAGAAATTCGGTAAAACTATGTAAAGCTTCTGATCTGAGGGTTGTTCGAAATGCCAGTGAAACCAGCCTTTGCCACAGATGGAAATTTACGGCTATACATAGTTGGGCACTATACATAGGGGTCGGCTGCCGACGATCAAATCTTACCCAACCTAGCCAAGAGCTATCCGACAGTCAAATTCCAACCACTTGATCAAGTTCAATGATCAAGATTGTCAGCCTTCATTCCAACCTCATTTTGCAAATAGCCAATTAATGTTGGTGATCAGGTTTTTTGGAATGACCCTGACCAAGGGCTAAGTAGCGGTATCTACACCATAGATGCCGTCCTGACCGAAAACGGTAAATTGCTCCACGGCAGCGACATCTGCCTTCTTAAAAATGATGCAGGCTCGCAAGCAGAAGTCTTTGCCCATGAGCTAAGTTAACATTCGAACGAAAGGCACGCTAAAACAGGTGTCTTTCGAATTTCACAGCCAGACGGTATCGTGCATAATGTTCATACCGTCTTCCCAGAATGTTCTTTCAGAGTGCATTGTGGAAAGACGGAATTTTTGCAGTTCTCTAAGAGAGCTCAAAAGCAAGTGCCCATTCAGCACTCAAAATAAAGAACCTGTTAAGCGCTTCGGCGTGATGATTTTAACGGCGTTGCCGTATTTTAACCCTCTGGGAGACTATTTCCTTTGAGGGTAATGGTCTCCATTTTTACGTTACTGTTATTAAGGAGCACCATCATGTACAACAAATCGCAATTAATTGGACGTTTAGGCCGTGATCCTGATGTTCGCTTTACGGCTGAAGGCAAAGCAGTTGCCAACTTAGCCGTTGCGACCAAAGAATCATGGAAAGATAAAGCCTCAGGCGAGCGTAAGGAAAGTACGGAATGGCATCGAGTCGTTCTGTTCGGAAAGCTTGCTGAAATTGCGCGTGATTATCTTCATAAAGGCGCTTTAGTTATGCTTGAAGGTCCTATCCGGACCCGCAAGTGGCAGAAAGATGGCGTTGATCAATTTACGACTGAAATTCATGCCGACACAATGAAAATGCTAGGAGGCAAAAATGATAATTCTTCTGGATCATCAACTTCCTCTATTCGTACAGCTAATTCATCCCCGTCATCATCTAAACAAGAACCTGCTTACAGCGCAGATTTTGACGATGATTTTGACGATATCCCGTTCTAGCGGTCACCTTAGACGCAAATTAGCCTGAACACTGTTCCGTCTTTTTTGAGCGTCGCTAACTATTAACCTTTGCCCTTTGGGACATCATTTGTCCCCTTGGGATTCGTGATGTTCCTTCCTTTTTTATCTTTTAGGAGTTACACCATGACTGTTAGTAAACAATCCCTGTTCAAGAAATTCGCCGATAAATTCAACTTTACCGACGAAAAAAAGCTCACCGACACGCTGAAAGCCACGGCTTTCAAGGTTAAAGACGGTGAAGTAACTGATGAACAAATGACGGCTTTGTTGATCGTTGCTGATCAATATGGGCTGAATCCTTTCACCAAAGAAATATTTGCTTATCCCGATAAGCAAAATGGCATTGTCCCTGTCGTATCAGTTGATGGTTGGTCTCGCATCATCAATCAGCACCCCGATATGGATGGTCTGGAATTCGTCTATGACAGCACCTGGATCACTGATCTTCCAGGCGCTAAACCCTGTCCGGCGTCGATCGAATGCGTCATTTATCGGAAGGGCAGAACCCATCCGGTTCGTATCAAGGAGTTTTTAGATGAAGTCTACCGGCCGCCGTTTCAAGCTACTAAAAATAATCAGCCCTATTCGATCAGCGGGCCTTGGCAATCTCATACCAAGCGTCTGCTTCGGCACAAGGCCTTGATTCAATGCTCTCGTATTGCCTTTGGTTTCACCGGTATTTATGACCAGGATGAAGCTGATCGTATTATCGAAGGCCAGGCAGAAGTTATTATCAATCCTGCTTCAGATCCAAGTGACAATGCCAAGCGCATTCTTCCCAAGCTCATCAAAAGAGCTTCTGAAAACGCTTCATGGCAAGCGGCAATTGATTATGCCGGCGAAAATTTCGCTGGCATTGATTTGAATTTCATTACGCAGGAACTCAATAAGGCTAAAGCAGCTGCTGAAGCCGTATTGCTTGATGCTCAGAATGAAACTCAATTGCCACTGGAACAAGGCGATGCGGCTCCCCATGAGAAAACCATGCCTCCATCGGGAGCCACTGACCCAAAAAAGCCAAACAGTCAGCATTTTACTAAAGCGCGCGAGGCTTTAAGCTGATTGTTTCGTTCTAACACTTAACCCTAATGGGCATCCTTTATGCCCATTTTGGGAATACAGGGTGCCTCTTTCTTTCGGAGAGTCATCATGATTAAAAGGTTATTTCTTAACAAAATACCGGTAAAAAAAATATCGCCTGACGTGTTTGTCAGACGAAGCTACGAAATGTACGACCAACCAACCGTGATCCGTCGTCACGGCATGTATTTTCGAGAAAAACTTTGGAAGGTCAAAAAGTCAGATCACCATAAGGGAGATTGATCATGAAAGTGATCAGTCTCACGCAGCGAACGCCAGACTGGCATGCGTGGAGAAATTCGGGTATTTCAGCATCGGAAGCCGATATCGTCTTAGGACTCAATTCTTACAAGACAAGGTATCGTCTCTGGGCAGAAAAAAAGGGACTGATCCTACCTGAAAATCTAGATCGAAACCCCCATGTTCGGCGCGGCATTCGATTGGAACCAGTCGCTCGTCGAGCTTTTGAAGATCGCCACAACACCCTGCTGTTACCCCTGTGTGCGGAATCCGATGAGCACCCGTTCCTGCGTGCTTCATTTGATGGTATTGACGACAACGGTATCCCTGTTGAAATCAAAGCACCAACGGAAGCCAACTTTCGTGACGCCCATTGTGTTGACGATCCTGAAACATCATCGTCCATCATTTCAGAAGAAGATTTTCGCGATGCTCAACAAAATCGAAAGGAATCCAAGTTATACAAGCGCTATTACTTTCAAGTTCAGCAACAGATAGTGGTTGCGAATTCGGACAGGGCTTGGCTTTCGCTTTATCTCAATGAGCGCGAGTATTTGGATATTCCGATTCCTCGTGATGACGCGATCATCAACACGATCATTTTCGAAGCAAGAAAGTTTTGGGAATGCTTGAAGACCAATACACCTCCTGAGAGAGATCCCACTAGAGATGTTTTTATTCCATCTGGTGTAGAGCTCGATCACTGGAATACATTGGCTTTCTCATACCACAATGCCGAGGCAATGATTTTCGATTACAAGTCGAAAATTAAGGCGCTTGAAGAAGAACAATCTCAAATCGAAAGCAACTTGCTGCAATTGATGGGAGATTTTGCGCATGCTGAAAGTGCTGGTTTGCGTGTTAGTCGTTTTCTGCAGCAAGGCACCATTGATTACAGAGCAGCCCTCAAATCATTGGCTCCTGATCTTGATCCCGCTTTTTTGGAGCAGTTCAGGAAATCGCCTTCCGAGCGTTCTCGCTTCACGAGAAAAGATGAAGGCCATGCGTCTGTGCCTTATTCCATGGAAGAAATCATGTCTTCAATTCAACAAGATGATTACTGGTTTTAACTGACCAACAGTCATTTTTTCATTTACCCACCGGGGAACCTCGTCCCCGTTTGGGCACGCACGTTCCCCTTGTTTTTTTGGAGGTGTCATGTGCGCAAAACCTACTTCAAAGGGAAAGACCGTTCTTTCAATTTGGATTTATTTGACGATTGGGACTGGCTATTTGGTCCGGAACCTGTCGTTGAGGAAATTCCCTTGTGGTCGGAACAAGACATCATGGACATCAGCGAATGTCTTCTAGAGGATTCGTTGAGGAACCTGTTCGATACGCGATGTTCGATGAAAACCGTTGCGGAAATTCATCAATGGATGATCGCTATCAACGATCCCAATCCGTTTAGTTTTGTGAATTGCTGCAAACTAGCCGGCCTTGATGCCGACGAACTTCGAGATACGATCCTTGATCGCTTGAAACGAATTCGTCGTACTATTCATTTACATTAACCCATACCGGGGAAACACGCTTTCCCCTATCGATGGGCATTGTGGTGTTTCCCCTTTTTTTCTTGAATTAGGAGAAACACCGTGTCCGAAATGAAAAATTTCGCCGTCACCTACACCATCGACTATCAACATCGCGTGGTTGTTGGTGTTTCGGCTTTGAATACCGAATCCGCCATCGAAATTGCCACCAAAGCATTTGATGATGGTGTGATTTGGGACGATACGCCTGAGATGCCGCTTCTTTTCGATGATTACGAAGAAGTTGAAGGCGAAACACTGCAATTTTCTGCTGAAGCAATTCAGGCTTTTCCACAACCCGATTCTTCGGTCACACAGATCAAAGCCAATCAGTTTGCGTTTTATTGCGCACAGGCTTTGTTGGCTGGCGAAACAACGACAGCGCTTGAATTTGCAAACAAGGCTTTGCCCCAAGTCGTTCCCTCCCAACCGGAAGAATCGACCTGGCAAGTTAAAAGCGAAAATGGTTGCGAGCCTTTCGAGGTGACCGCTGTTAATCAGGAAGAAGCGCTTCGTGACGCTTTGTTCGCCATTGGCTGGTCAGTTTCACCCAAAACGTGATCTGTCACTGGTTGCACTCATTTTTTTTAATTAACCCATTGGGGAGATGTTTTGCTCCCTCAGGGTGCTGCATCTCTCTGTTCATTTAGGGAGAAATCCATGCCCAACGAAACCATTGAAAATGCCTTTGCGTATCAAGCCTGCCAGTCGATTTTAACTGGCGATCAAAAAGCCGCAATTGACTACGCCAAAAAAGCATTTCCATCGCTACTGGATGAGCCAGAAACCGCTTGTTTGACTACTGTGCAGTTGCTTGATCTTGCTCAAGATCATCATCTTGATATTTCACTGTCTTTAAACGGGGGCTATCGCACAGGGTTTTATTTGGGGGCAAAATCGCCACTAGGCCTTCATAACCATAAAGGATTCGATGGACTGTCTCATCAAGTACTGCCTGTCGAGCTATTGCGTTATTACCCAAATCCGCTTGAAAAGGTTTGGCGTATCGATCGTAAAACGCCCGCAAAATCGGTCTATCGGACTCTATCCAGTCTTCGTCAATCGATAGTTAAGCGATTTATCAGCCTCTCGTATTGTTCGCCGCTGATTTACTTCTATTAACGCGATTGATTTTAATCTTTAACCCAATAGAGGGACGACCTATTTCCCTCTATCGGAAATTGGGCGTCACTCTTCATTTTAGGAGAGCAACGTGACGCTTAACTTGCAGACATCGATTGTTTCAAAAGAGGCCGGATCATTTCTCGTTCGGAAAGTACCCAGTATTTTTACTAATCGTACTGGCAAACTCGACATTGTGATTCACAAAGAAACCGACGGAAGTTGGGGCGCTTTGTATGATGGCAAGCGCTATTTCATTGCGCTGATTTTTGAAGCCGAAACCTATCGGCCTATTCGATCCAGTCATTCGGTTCCGAAAGAACTACTGGATAATCTGGTTGCATGGGGATTTTGATCATGAAAGCCAGACTCGAAGACGGCTCGATCGTCACTCTCGAAAAAGACTGTCGTTGCATCGATCACGAAGGACCTCATTGGCTCCATTCCGATCACGTGTACCGCCAACTGAATCTTCAGTTGCTCGGTCAAGGTATGTCGCAAACACAGGCTTTTGCCATCGAAGAACTCGCCCGGTTAACGCGCAAACTTTCCATTATGAAAGCTAAACGCATCGCCGAACTGCTCGCATAACCGTATTCCTATCCAGGAATAGTGCTGTTAACCCTCGCGGAATCATTTCCGCCCGGGAATGACGCCGCGAATTATAATTTTCAATTCAAGGCGTCATCCATGTCTCACATCCTTTCTTACAAACATTTGGTCATCAAATTCCCGCATGAAACAGTGCAGGAACAACTGGCTGATTTTCCGCATTCCTTTTGGCGAGATCAGTTCATCTTGCTCGAACTCTGTGGTCCCAGCAATTGCACGACTTTTCATCCGCTCACAGGGCGAGATGTTTATGCCAGAAACTGGGCCACTCGCGCCAAAGGCGATGCCACTGAAATCATCGAAGAAGCCTGCCGTTCAGCTGCGTATTGCGAAGGCCGGAATCTGCGCTTCTATAGGGAACGCGATACAACCCCTGAACGCTATATCCGTCGGGTTCGAAGTGCTTTGTCTGCACCGGTATCCGTTCAAGAAGCGAACTATTGGGGAATTTCATTGCCCGTTCAACTCGATCAAAAGCTCGTCAAAGACGCCCCGTATGCGATTGACCTGCTCAATCAGCATGCGTCCTGGCACGAGAACGATGCCAACGAACGCTATTGGATGTTGTACCCGTTAACGTCCTTAAAGGATGCCGCCATCTTGTTCAAATTTCGGTTTTTACCTTTGTCGCCATGGTGCTTTATAGAAACCAACGGCCCTTGTTTTGAACATGAAGCCCGTGGACTTTTTTCATCATCAAATTCACGCGCTGCCTAAATGCTTGGGGTTTCAATTTTTTATTAAATTCGTCTGCAGTTTTGGCTTGTTCCTCAAGAACGCCCTAACTTAACTAGACAAAATTTTCATGCCACCGAAAGACGACCTTATTCAGGCGTCTTTCGAATTTCACAGCCTGACGGTATCGCGCATAATGCTCATACCGTCTTCCCAGAATGTTCTTTCAGAGTGCATTGTGGAAAGACCGAATTTTTGTAGTTCTCTAAGAGAGCTCAAAAGCAAGTGCCCATTCAGCACTCAAAATAAAGAACCTGTTAAGCGC
>JAGXSU010000165.1 GCA_018333785.1 Methylomicrobium sp.
TCTGGCTCAGGAATATAAGTATCTAAGGCTTCTACCAATTTGATAATTGAAGGAATACCTATTTCACTGGTATCGCCTTCCAAGGCTTTCAAGGCTGAACCGACGATCAGTGGCGTATCGTCTCCTGGAAATTCATACATATCCAACAGTTCTCTGACTTCCATTTCTACCAGCTCAACCAACTCGGCATCGTCAACCATGTCAGCTTTGTTAAGGTAAACCACTATGTAGGGTACACCTACCTGTCTGGCAAGCAAGATATGCTCTCTGGTTTGAGGCATTGGACCATCAGCGGCTGAACAGACTAGAATCGCGCCATCCATCTGCGCAGCACCTGTTATCATGTTTTTGACATAGTCAGCATGTCCCGGGCAATCTACGTGTGCATAATGACGCGCTTCAGATTCGTATTCGACGTGTGCTGTCGCAATCGTAATACCACGCTCTCGCTCTTCAGGTGCATTATCAATCTGATCGTAGGCTTTGAAGGTGCCTCCACGCAAATCCGCCATGACTTTCGTCAATGCCGCCGTTAAGGTCGTCTTGCCATGATCGACGTGACCAATGGTTCCTACGTTTACATGGGGTTTTTTACGTTCAAATTTTTCTTTGGACATTTTTCATTCCTGAGCAATATTAAACTCTTAATTCAAAACCTACTGGAGCCCATAACCGGATTTGAACCGGTGACCTCTTCCTTACCAAGGAAGTGCTCTACCTGCTGAGCTATATGGGCCTCAAATCGGGTTGTATGTGGAGCGGGTGATGGGAATCGAACCCACGCGACCAGCTTGGAAGGCTGGAGTTCTACCATTGAACTACACCCGCGTACCTTTTTGCTTCAATGATGGTGGAGGGGGGAGGATTCGAACCTCCGAAGGCAGAGCCGGCAGATTTACAGTCTGATCCCTTTGGCCGCTCGGGAACCCCTCCGAAACCGGAAAGTCGACAATTATTTCAATCTATTGAGTAATTGTCAACGTTTATTATAAACTTTATGCCAATCCTATGCTGCACCTGAATCAGATACTGTCGGAGGTATTATTGTCACTACCGACACATCTGAATCATGATCACCAGTATGAGAAAGCGCTACAAATTCCACGCCTTTAGGTGCGGTTATTTGCGAAATATGCAATGACTCACCCACATTGAGGTTTTTCAAATCGACTTCAATGAATTCAGGCAGATTTTCAGGCAAGCACATAACTTCAAGATCAACCATGCTATGCATAACAACCCCACCTTGCTTGGCACCTACAGACTTATCTTCATTGATAAAATGAATAGGCACATGCATTTTAATCTTTTCGTTTGCACTGACTCTTAAAAAATCCAGATGGAGAATTTTTGGCTTTGCAGGATGTCTCTGCACTGCTTTAAGCACCGCTTTCTCTTTGTTACCACCTACAGAGATATCCAGCACATGAGAATAAACTGCCTCATGCTCGAGATGCTTCCTGACTTCGTTATGGCTTAACGTAATCATCATAGGAGCTTCCGTTCCACCGTACAGTATCGCAGGAACCCTATCTTTTCTCCGCACCGATCTTGCAGCTGATGTTCCCGACAATGCACGAGGCTCTGCAACGAATTCAAATACGCTAGACATTTTTTTCTCCAAACTTGCGCTCAAAACGCATTGATATCTAAAAATTAATTAATCAACATAGAGCGAGCTGACCGACTCACCTACAGCAATGCGCCGAATAGTCTCAGCCAACATCTCCGCAACACTCAATTGACGAATCTTACCAGTTTCCTCTGCTTCACGACTCAAAGGAATAGTATCGGTTACGACCAATTCATCAAGCACTGAATTTCTTATATTACTTACTGCCGGCCCTGACAATACAGCGTGTGTGCAATAAGCCACCACTTTTACCGCGCCATTTTTTTTCAGGGCATCAGCGGCATGACACAATGTACCTGCCGTATCCACCAAATCGTCAATCAGAACACAGGTCCGACCATCCACATCACCAATGATATGCATAATCTCCGACACATTTGCCTTTGGACGACGCTTGTCGATAATAGCCAAATCGGCATCATCCAAGCGTTTAGCTAAAGCTCTGGCTCTGACCACTCCTCCGACATCCGGGGATACTACTATTAAATCTTTATACTTTTGGCGCCACACATCCCCCAAAAGTAAGGGCGACGAATAAACATTATCGACCGGAATATCAAAAAATCCCTGTATTTGATCTGCATGCAGATCGACAGTTAACACTCTGTCTGCACCAGCTTCACCAATCATTTTTGCAACTAACTTTGCACTGATTGGTACCCGCGCAGATCGTGAACGCCTGTCCTGTCTGGCGTAACCGTAGTAAGGCATAACAGCAGTAATTCTGAATGCTGACGCTCTCTTAAAAGCATCAATCATAACCAGCAGTTCCATCAAATTTTCATTTGTCGGGGAGCAGGTTGGCTGAATGACAAAAACATCCTTGCCTCTTACGTTTTCCTCTACCTCGACCGCAACCTCTCCATCACTGAACCTGCCTACCGTAGCCATTCCTAGGCGCATGCTTAGCTTTTTGACGATTCCTTCCGCCAAAGCTCTATTGGCATTCCCGGAAAACACCATTAACGATGCATCACTCATTCCGGCACTCCCAACTTTGATAATTGATGATAGACAATATGGCTGGGCCGCAAGGATTCGAACCTTGGTATGCGGAGATCAAAACCCCGTGCCTTACCGCTTGGCGACGGCCCATTTATATTTGATAATACTTGCTGTCTTTATTCGTTAAGACTCAAGTACAATGGAGAACTGTTCAATCCTTTTGCAAGATACACTTGCCATTTATCCTTTAACGCTAAACAGGCTTCCGCTGCCTTGGCTTCAGATTCAAATTGAGCAAAAACACATGCACCAGTCCCTGTCAGTCTGCCTTCAGAAAACTCGGACAGATCGCGCAAAGACACACCCACTGAAGGATAGAGCTTACGAACTATTTCCAGGCAATCGTTGTTATATTGCTCAGCAAGAAAGTCGCTTATATTGATAGATTTACTGTCTCTTGTCAAATCTTTTGATAAAAATATTTCTCTCGTGTTGACATGACAATCCGGCTTGAGAATAACATACCAGGATTCCGGGATAGTTATTTCTGACAGCACCTCTCCCACACCTTCAGCCCAGGCACTTTTTCCGAAAACAAAGACTGGCACATCAGCACCGAGCTGAAGACCCAACTGCATCAGCTTTTCTTTGCTCAACCCCAATCCCCATAGGTGATTCAAAACAACCAAAGTGGTTGCTGCATCTGAACTTCCGCCGCCTAAGCCACCACCCATAGGCAGATTCTTTTCCACTTCAATGGTTACGCCACCCGGGTAACCGGTTTCATTTTTAAGTAATTTTGCCGCCCTGACCGTAAGATCATCTTCCTCAGCAACTTCAGGCAATGTGTTTTTTAGCCTGACTTCACCATCGGATCTGGGAGTAAAAATAATCCAGTCACAAAGATCTACAAAATGAAAAACTGTTTGTAATAAGTGATATCCATCAGCCCTGCGGCCAACAATTCGCAACATCAAATTTAACTTGGCCGGCGCTGGCCAGCGCTTTTCCCACTTACTAGCCAAAATAGCTATCTCACTCATTAATAACCCACTGATCCACAATCAACTTAAGCCTTACAACCTCATTGGTCAAAAATACTTTATGAGGCATCAGGCCCACCTCTGTTTCCTGCATGGCTTTAAACAGAACCTGCCATCCACTTTGCATAAAACCCTGGTCAATCTCAATCAAATCAATGTCAGGATCCGCCAAGCCTCTTACCCAATAGACCAACGACCTTATCGGCACATAAAAGCCCAACTCATTGACAATCGATTCCTCATCTTGATCCGAATACTCAACGACGCTTTCGCCGTCATTAATACTCAGATTGCCGGCCTTCACGTTGATCTCCAAGCCACCTTGCCCAAAGGGACCTGAGATTTTAATGATTCCCCGCTCACTGTTCTGCGCCCAATTAAGGGAACCGGACCACGAATCATCTTTTAAAATTACTGCAATTCGCCCTTCAAAATCCCACTTGTTTAACTTTTCTGCGGCACGTCTATCTGCAAGTACAAAATCCGACGTATCCTTTACTGTATCCAGCGAACAACCAACTAACTGAAAAAGAAATACTAAAATTATGACTTCCTCAACGCGCTTTGAAACCAGCCTCAGGCAATCACCGACCATCTAACACTCGTTTTTTAAAATCAAGCAGATATTCATCGTCCGGTGCATTTTTAATCGTCTGATCAAAAAGACGGATTGCCTCTTTTTTTCTTCCTAATTCCCAAAGAACCTCAATTAAATGAGCGGCAATTTCATTTTCCGGCTGTAAAGCATAAGCCTTTTCCAAATACTCTAATGCTTTAGTCAAATTATTCAGTTTAAACTGCAGCCATCCGTAACTATCAAGAATGACAGCCTCGTCAGGTTGCAAACTCAATGCTTTTTCAAGATATTGCTGAGCTTCTAGGTACCGGGTAGTTTGATCCGCAAGCGTATATCCCAGAGCATTTAACGCACTCACATCATCAGGATGATTGACTAAAATTCTTTTCAAATCCAGCTCAAGAATATCCAGCTTCCCCATTCGTTCTGCAACCAGTGCCCGGGTATATAACAACTCCTTTTGTTCCGGCATTTCCTGTATAGCGTCATTCAGCATCTGAAAGGCCTCTTCGTAACGCTTCTGCTCATTGTAGAGCTCAGATTTCACCAATATGCCACGCACCTTCTGCTCGGTAGTTTTTACCGGCAATCCTTCCAGCCGTTTACTTGCCGAATCAAATTCGCCCTGCTTTATCAGAAGCGATATGGCCGCAATTCGAGCATCAAAACTAAAAGGACCACGGGCTACCTTATCAAACCAAACCAACGCCTCCTCATTGCGCTCTGCTCTAACGGCTATCCGGCCGAGGTAAAAACTGGCCTGATCTTGTAATTCAGGAACCAAAACCAATTCTTTAAATACTCCTGAAGCCTTTTCATCCTGCTCCAATTGCAGATAAACCAAAGCCAAAGAAAACTTTGATTCAACATCATCAGGACTGATATCGATAATTTCACGATAAATCTGCCCGGCCCCTTCGTAATCTGAAGATTTAATAAGCAACTGTGCCAGTAATTTTCTGACTTTGACGTTTTCCGAGTCTTTCTTGCTCAGTTTGGCGAGCAGGGTTTTGGCTTTCTCAACGTCATTAGACATGACTGCAATTTGAGCCTCCAACAATAAGGCCTTGTCCCATTCAGGGTTAATATCCAACGCTTTTTTTATTTTTTGCTCGGCCAATACATGACTGTTCAACTGCATAGCCAACATTGACTGTACAAAATAAACAGAAGCCTGTTCAGGTTGCTGAATGGCGACTTCTTCCATGACATCATATATGAATGCGGCATTTGCTTTAGGGCCTAAAGCCTTAAACAGCTCCATGAGCGTCCCTTCAAAGCCTTCAGGGTCTTTTTCAAGAATTTCCAGCGCATCAGCGACAGCCGTTTTTTTATCTTCCTTTCTCAGCGCTGCAAGCAAAGAAATTTTCCTGGCCGTTAAATTATTGGGCTCTTGCTTTAACCATAATTCAACGGCTTCTTCCGCCTTATCTGTATTTTTAGTGTAGAGTGCTATTTTTGCCGCTCTTTCCGCCAGCCTAACGTCTTTTACACGCTTTGCCGCCTCGAGATAACCTTCCAGCGCCACATCAAATTGCTCTCTTTGCCCGGCAATTTCGGCCGCTAGCAGCATATACATAACATCAGGATCAATCGCAGTTTTTGAAGCATCGAGCTCGGGAGTAATTCCGTTTTCCCCAACCGCGGCCTCCGAATCAGTGCCATTTTTTTCTGACAATGACGAACAGCCATTTAAATAAACAAGCATCAGCACTGCAAGCAACTTATTGATCAACACACAAATATCCTATGATTTTTCAAGACAACATCTACATAATAGATTAACAGAAAACGCGATCAAACTTGACAGTTGATTTATAACGTTTGGATAAACGCGCAACATTTCTTTAAAATACCGCTCTAAGCCCCTATATTTAGAATTACCTGGCCAATGGGCTTATGCTTGTAACCGCTGAGACGCATCTGATAAAGCTAAGTTCAGTCCGTATCCATTAATCATTAAGACCCTGATACTTTTGACTCATGACACTGCTAGCCGTTGGAATCAATTACAATACAGCGCCGGTTTCAATTCGCGAGCGATTGGCTTTTCCTGCCGATATTCTGGAAACATCACTACAAGATTTATGGCGATTAAATGGCATTTCCGAAGCCGCCATATTATCGACTTGCAACCGCACTGAATTTTATTGCGAATCACCTATAGAAAACAAACAAATATTAATCGATTGGGTTGCCGAAAATCGCAACATAAAATCAGCCGATTTCGCCCCCTATTTATACACCCACCAGGACAGCCAGCTGATTCGCCATATGTTCCGCGTCGCCTGCGGACTTGATTCCATGGTCCTGGGTGAACCTCAAATTCTTGGACAAATGAAAACAGCTTACCAGGCAGCATCCGAAGCCGGCACGCTGGGTAAATACCTGGGCAAGTTATTTCAGTACACCTTCTCAGCCGCCAAAAAGGTCCGGACAGATACTGCCATCGGATCAAGCCCGGTGTCGATTGCATTTGCAGCCGTTCAACTTGCGCAGCAGATTTTTGACAAACTCAGTGAACAAACCGCTATTTTGATAGGCGCCGGGGAGACCATAGAACTGACAGCACGTCATCTAACCCAGCACGGCATCGGAAGAATCATTATCGCAAACCGTACTTTTGACAAAGCTCACGCACTGGCAAGCCGATTTAACGGCTATGCCATTTCATTGACAGAACTTCCCACGCATTTGGCTGAAGCCGACATCGTTGTATCGTCCACCGCCAGTCAACTGCCTATCCTGGGCAAAGGAAGCGTGGAAAGCGCCATCAAAAAGCGCAAACACAAACCCATGTTCATGGTCGACCTCGCTGTCCCCCGAGATATCGAAGCAGAAGTGGAACAATTGAAAGATGTTTATCTTTACACCGTCGATGATCTCCAGAATACTATCGACCAAAATATGGACAATCGTCGCCGTGCAGCGCTTCAGGCTGAAGAAATCATCGATACGGAAGTCGAACATTTTTTATCCTGGCTTCGGGCTCAAGGCGCGCAAAACACGATCAGGGATTACCGTGTGCAGGCAGAATCAATACGTGACGAAGCCCTGACCAAAACCCTTAAAATGCTTAATAACGGCCTCTCTGCTGAAGAAGCCCTCAATCGCCTGGCCCATAGCCTGACCAATAAACTCATTCACACGCCCAGCACCCAAATAAGAGAAGCCGGAGCTAACGAAAGGCACGATCTGATCGCGGCCGCGCGTGAAATTTTTAAATTATCCTCAACTCAATGAAACCATCCATAGCACACCGCCTAGACATTCTCAGCGAACGCTTTGACGAAATTACCGCTCTTCTCGCTCAACCCGAAACCCAAAGCAATCAAAATAAATTTCGCGCACTCAGCCAGGAATACGCCCAGATCAAACCCATTGTTGATTGCTATAAGAATTTCGAACAAACATTGGTGGACCTGGAATCTGCTCATGAAATGGCCAAAGACAGCGACCCCGAGTTACGCGAAATGGCTAAAGAAGAAATATCCGCCATTGATAAACAACAAGCCGCCATAGAACAAGAGCTGCAAATTCTGTTGTTGCCCAAAGACCCCAATGACAATCGCAACATTTACCTTGAAATACGAGCTGGAACGGGGGGCGATGAAGCCGCCATTTTTTCGGGCGATCTGGCCCGTATGTATCAGCGTTTTGCAGAAAAAAAAGGCTGGAAAACCGAATCGATCAGCGAAAGCCCCGGAGATCATGGCGGTTACAAAGAGATCGTACTGCGCGTTTCAGGGCAGGACGTCTACTCACAATTAAAATTCGAATCCGGCGCACACCGCGTTCAGCGGGTTCCGGAAACCGAATCGCAAGGCCGGGTGCATACCTCCGCATGTACTGTTGCGGTGATGCCTGAAGCTGAAGAAGTCGATGCCATCGATATCAACCCCGCCGATTTACGTGTTGACACTTACCGCTCTTCTGGCGCGGGCGGTCAGCACATCAATAAAACCGAATCGGCCATACGCATTACCCATATACCCAGCGGCGTTGTGGTCGAATGCCAGGACGAACGTTCCCAGCATAAAAACCGGGCCCGTGCCATGTCGCTGTTACAGTCGCGTTTACTGGCCGCCGAGCAGGAAAAGCTGCAATCAGAGCAAGCACAAAATCGAAAACTGCAAGTGGGCAGCGGCGATCGTTCAGAACGCATACGCACCTACAACTTTCCTCAAGGCCGCATGACCGACCATAGGATCAATTTGACCCTCTATAAGCTCGATGAAATTATGCAAGGCTCGATGGAACAAGTCATTGAACCTTTGATTAACGAACACCAAGCCAAGCTATTAACCCAACTGGGTGAAGAATAAGCCGCGCATGCTTACGATAAAAAATCTGCTACTCAAAGGCAAACAAGCACTGCAATCAGAAATTGATTCACCGCAGCTTGAGGCGGAAATCCTGCTAAGTTTGGCCCTAGGAAAAAATCGCTCCTATCTTAAAGCCTGGCCGGAACGCGAAGTGAGCGGCGAACAAGCCGATTGCTTTGATCACCTGGTTTATAAGCGTAGCGAAGGAACGCCGATCGCTTATCTGACAGGTCAACGTGAGTTCTGGTCGCGAGATTTTGCCGTCAACCCTGACGTATTGATACCCAGACCCGAAACCGAATTGTTGATCGAAGTGGCACTGACCTTGATCCCTCAGATCACTCCTTTCAAAGTCATCGATCTGGGCACCGGCTCCGGCATTATCGCGATTACGCTTGCTGCGGAAAAACCTTTGATTGAGGTCACGGCAGTCGATATCAGCAGCGGCGCACTGAAAACAGCCCAAGTTAACGCCCGGACCCACCAGACTGACAACATTACTTTCATCCAAAGTCATTGGTTCGACCAGATTAAAGCCTGCTCATTTGATCTTGTTGTCAGCAATCCGCCTTATATTGCACCGGAAGACCCGCATCTTTTGACGGGAGACCTCAGATTTGAGCCTCAAAATGCATTGATCGCCGCTAACCGCGGACTCGGTGATATCGAAGAGATTGCCGGTAAAGCCCGAAGTCATCTGCAACCGCAAGGTCATTTACTGATCGAGCATGGATACAATCAGCACCATGAAGTTCGGGCTATTTTTCGTGAATTTCATTACCAAAACATACACACTTACCGGGACTTATCGGGCCATCCCCGGTTGACTTATGGACAATGGCAGTCTTAATCACTGACACACTTCACTTAATAAGGTTTTGAAACTATGCAACCCTCAGAAATTGCCATCCCACGAAAAATGACCAACCAGCTGCTGCATTTGGCACAGCTTTCCCCTGATGCCGAAATCTGCGGTCTTATCAGCAGCCACCAGGGCATAGCCCATCAATGTTATCCCATTGCCAATGCGGCAGAACACCCTGCCGATAAATTCCTTATGGAACCGGGGCAGCAAGTTAAAGCCATGCAGAACATACGAGAAAAAGGCGAGGAATTGTTTGCCATTTATCATTCTCATCCCAAAGCGCCAGCGCAACCGTCTGCAACTGATCTGGCGATGTCGGCTTATCCGGATACGCTTAATTTGATCATTTCGCTGAATACCAAAGGCGTTCTCGAAATGCGCGGCTACAGGATCATTGACCAACAGGCCCGGGAAGTACCGTTGATACTGTCATAGTCAATCTGTCAGTCTCGCAAAAATTCCCAAAAAACTCTGATACCCTCATGCTTTAGCGGCTTCAGCCCTAATTATTGTTTAATGGTTACCCGCACAGAATCACCTTGCCTGATATTCCATCGCGCGGCGTAGCCGGCATTAACCTCCAGCATATAACGCGCGGGAAGACCGGAATCATAGACATCACAGTCTTCATTGACACACGGCGATACATGAGGCAGCAGTGAGACGACACGCCCCTCTGAGGAAATAAACAAAATATCCAACGGCAACACCGTGTTTTTCATCCAAACACCGCGCAGTTGATCGTCAGAAAATACAAACAACATGCCTTTATCCGCCTCCAGATCGTCCCTGAACATCAGCCCTCTGGCCCTGGCTTCTTCGCTGGCAGCCACTTCGACTTCCAGCAAACGCCCTTGTGTTTCAAAGGCGACCAGCCCTTCACCCAGCGGGGCCGGTTTATAGTCATCTGCGGCGGCGCATTTAAAAACCAAAACGAATACCAAAGTCACAAGAGGGATAAGGCATTCTGAAAAACGTGGGTTTAATACTTGTCTGAAATTAAGGCTTATCATAACCATTGCCTAATATTGAGAGTAACGAGCTGCTTATTATGAACCAGTGAACAACAAACCTGTTGATCTGCCAAATCAACAGCGGCAATATGCCATTGAAAAGCAGGGCCGTATTGATCCGGTAAGCGTAACCACTGAAACGGCTGCCGCGTATCAATGACACAACGATCAAGACCTAACGCAATACCTCGCCCTACCGCTTTGACAAACGCTTCCTTAGCCGTCCATAGCCGGTAAAACCCAATCAATTGCTGATCCTGGTTTAACGCCTGCCAATAAGCCTGCTCTTCTGCAGCAAAACACCGACCGACCAAGCCCTGCAGATTATTTCTGGGCTTGATCGCTTCTACATCCACGCCTATGTCACAATTCCGGGATACCGCGACGACCAAACAATTAGCCGAATGCGATACATTGAACGCCAGTTCCGGATCGTTGATCAAAAAGGGCTTGCCGTATTGTCCTTTGCCGAATTTAAGAGCGGCGGGTGCTTCGTCCAAATACTGCGCCAAAATTTGACGCCGCTTGGCCTGCATTTGTACATAGTTTGCCCTGAGACCCGGCTGCTTAAAATTTAGCAGATTGGCGCGCTGAGCCTCATCCAGAATCGACTCATAATAAGGATTGGCAATATCATGGGCCTCCAGAGGCGCCCGCCACAGATCCACTTCGGAATCAGCTAAAACCCGGCTCATTCGTTACGTGTCAACGCCAAACCCTCGCCGCGCGGGTCGCTGGCAGCATCAAATTGCCGGGTAGCTTTATCAAATTGCACGACCTGCATGTCGCCATACTGATAAGGTGTTTGCTTGACCGTATGCCCTAACCGGGTCAAGCCTTCTATTTCAGCCAGGCTCAACCCACCCGCTTCGTATTGAATGACATCCGGCAAATATTGGTGATGAAAGCGGGGAACGCTGACCCACGATTGCGGCCCTTTACCTTCCGCAATATCCAGTACCGCCAGCAACACCATGGAAATGATGCGGCTCCCGCCCGGCGTGCCTATAACCGCCACTTTATGCTCGTCCTCGACAAATGAAGGCGCCATACTCGACAACATCCGTTTGCCGGGCTCGATGGCATTGGCCGCGCCTCCCACCAGGCCATAGACATTCATGGCCCCCGGCAAACTGACAAAATCATCCATTTCATCATTCAGCAACACGCCGGTGCCATCCGCCACAAAAGCTGCACCGAAAGGGTAATTGATGCTGAGCGTCGCAGCTACGCGATTGCCTTCTGCATCCATAATTGAAAAATGTGTGGTATTGTCGCCGCCCGATTGGCCGCTCATCTCTCCGGCAAGCAGGCTGCTAGCCAAGGCTTTATCCGGTCTGAGCGAAACCCTGAGCCCCGCAGCATAGTCAGGATTAATCAATCGAGCGACCGGCACATCGATAAAGTCAGGATCCCCCAAATACATGGCCCTATCCCTGTAACTGCGCCGCATCGCTTCAACAATTAAATGTTTTCTCGTCGTCGAATCAGGCTTGGCCAAATCGTATTCACTTAGAATATTTAACGACTCGATGAGCCCTATTCCGCCCGATGACGGCAATGAAGCACTGGTAATGCGTAGACCATGAAAACGGCCTCTCACGGGGGCCCGCTCGATGACACGGTAGTTATTCAGATCTTCTTGTTGCCAAATACCGTCACCGGATTTGACTGATTTAAGTAATTTTCCAGCTACTACACCTGAATAAAATCCATCTCTGCCGAATTGCGCCAATCGCTCCAATGTATGCGCCAATTCCGGCTGCTTTAAAATCCATCCCTTTTCAGGCACTTGGCCGCGATCCAAAAAAATTGACGCAGCCGTTTCTGACGCTTTTAATTCCTTAAGCCTGAACGACACCAATTTGCGGTATTTATCGCCGACCGGAAAACCTTCCCGGGCATAACCTATAGCGGGTTTTAAAGATTCAGATAAAGGCAGTTGACCATAATGATCCGCCAAATGTGCCAATGCAGCTGGCACCCCCGGAATACCTGCCGAAAGCGCGCCAGTGATAGACAGGCCTGGAATTACTTTGCTGTCTTTGTCCAGAAACATCGCTTTATGCGCTGCCAAAGGCGCTTTTTCTCGCCCGTCCAGCATCGTTTCAAAGCCGTCACGGGCTCTGTGCAACAACCAGAAACCGCCGCCGCCCATGCCCGAACCCGAGGGTTCAACGACTGCCAATGCAGCACTGACTGCAACCGCCGCATCAAACGCATTACCTCCCTGATCAATCACGTCCCTTCCGGCCTGTGTTGCCAGAGGATGAGCGCTGGCTATCGCCAAATTTGGGGTTTGGGCGTAAGCAAAAGGCTGCCAGCCCAAAACGATAAATCCAAAAATAGCAAAAACAAGACCACAGGTTTTTCCGGTAAACCGTGTTTTTACCGTCCGGCTTTGCGGGAAAGTAGAATCTACCAAGCCCCCATAAACGGGTTCACAGCGTTCTTCGACAGACACTCCCGCAGCCTTAAATAAAGTCGAACGATTTTTCAGTATGGAAGGCGTAATATCCAGTAATATCTTTTTTTCGAGCATGTCGCATCGGCTCCTGAAACCGGACCTTTTATCAGCCGTACAGTTGATAAAATGAATGATATGATTTGTTTATTACATCACAGAGAACTGACTCACGTAGCTCAAATTTTTAAGATTTCCGTATTCCTCAGGATAGACAGTTATGCCCCAACAAAAATATACACTGGGTTTTATCGGCATTGGACTCATGGGCAAACCGCTCACCTTACGTTTATTAAATGCCGGCTTTAAAGTCAATGTCTGGAATCGCACTCCCGAAAAACTGACCCCTGTCGTCGAAGCAGGCGCTGTTGCATTTGCTGAAAGCGGCGCGTTAATCGAGGCATCCGATATCATTATCCTATGTCTTGCTGA
This sequence comes from Methylomicrobium sp., assembly GCA_018333785.1. GTDB lineage: Bacteria > Pseudomonadota > Gammaproteobacteria > Methylococcales > Methylomonadaceae > Methylicorpusculum. The sequence goes on from JAGXSU010000165.1 coordinate 13,298, forward strand.
TACGGCTGTTGTAGAAACAATCGTAAATCAGCACATTCTTCCCTGCGGAAGGCAAGGTCAACTGATTATTGATTTGTCCAGCGTACACCCTGAAACAACACGCGAACTCGCGTCCCGGGTTGAACAATACTGTGGCATGCAGTGGGTCGATGCGCCGGTGTCCGGCGGCGTTGCAGGGGCCGAGCAAGGCAGTCTGGCGATTATGGCCGGAGGCAGTAACGAGGCGGTAGCAATAGCTCGCGAAGTATTAAAGCCGCTGTATCAGCAACTCACCCACATGGGTGAAACCGGCAGCGGTCAAGTGACCAAAATCTGTAATCAAATGATCGTCAGCTGCAACGTGCTGGTCATCGCTGAGATGATCGCTTTGGCCAAATCGGCCGGCGTTGATGCCGCCCGGATTCCGGAAGCGTTGGCCGGTGGTTTTGCCGATTCAAAACCCTTGCAGATCGTCGGACCGGAGATGGCAAACGAGACCTTCGAGCCGATAAAATGGCGGG
>JAGXSU010000166.1 GCA_018333785.1 Methylomicrobium sp.
TTGTATTGTGTGTGCAAATGCGCGAACGGTTTCTTGAGCAGGGTCAAGCCTGCGATCCACATTTTGGCGGGCGAGAAGGTGTGCATCCACGTGATGAGACCGATGCATTTTTTGTTGGAGTTGGCTTCAAGGCATAAATCACGAATGGCATCGGGTGTGGTGAGCACGGGTTTGAAGATCACTTTGATGGGGAGGTGCTTCGACGTATCCAACGCCGCCGCGATCTCTTTTGAATGCACGGCAACTTGCTCAAGGGTCTTGGGACCATATAAGTGCTGACTTCCCGTAATGAACCAAACTTCATATTGTTTCAGATCGATCATGATTGCATCTCCTTTTATTTCTGTCCGTAATAGGCGTTTGCGCCGTGTTTCCTTAAATAGTGTTTATCCAGCAATTCCTGCTGCATGGGCTGAATATCGGGGTTGAGTATCAACGTATGCAGATTCATGAACGCGACTTCTTCCATCACCACCGCATTGTGGACTGCATCCATCGCATCCTTGCCCCATGCAAAAGGACCGTGACTGTACACCAGCACGGCGGGAATGGCGTCGGGATTTTTATCCTTGAAGGTTTCGATGATGACCGTGCCCGTCTCTTTCTCGTACTCAGCCTGTATCTCCGCTGCGGTCATTTTTCTTGTGCAGGGAATTTCCCCGTAAAAATAATCGCCATGCGTGGTGCCGAGCGCGGACAGTCCGCGCCCCGCCTGTGCAAAACTCGTCGCCCAGCGGCTGTGCGTGTGGACGATGCCGCCGATGTTCGGGAAAGCTTTGTACAATTCCAGATGCGTGGGCGTGTCGGAAGACGGCTTGAGTTTGCCATCTACAACTTTGCCTGTTGCCAATTCCAGCACAACCATGTCTTCACGTTTCATTGTCTCATAGGGAACGCCAGAAGATTTTATGACGACCAGTCCCTTCTCGCGGTCAATGCCAGAAACGTTGCCCCACGTGAAGGTGACGAGTCCATGTTTGGGGAGTAATAGGTTTGCTTGGAATACTTGTTCTTTGAGTTTTTTGAGCATGTGTTCTCCGCATGTCATTGCGAGGAGCGCGATCTTCGCGACGAAGCAATCTCCGCTTTGACGAGGGGATTGCTTCGGGCGGAAAAGAACCGCCTCGCAATGACATAATTGTTTTTTTACTTCATCCCTTCCACCGCCGCGCGTTCGATGCCAAGACCTGTTTTGTAACGTGTCATAAATGCAGCGAAGCCGTCCACATCCTTTTTATCTGGCGCAATGGTCGAACCTTTTTCATTCGCAAAAACTTTCTTGTTGAGATAATCTTCAAGCGTTTGGTTTCCCGCTTTGTTGGTCATGTACGCCGCCAGCAGGGCAATGCCCCACGCGCCGCCTTCGCCCGCGGTTTCCATCACCGAAACGGGCACGTTCATCGCCGCCGCCATCATGCGCTGACCGACTTCCTTTGTCTTGAAAAATCCGCCATGCCCAAGCAGTTGGTCAAGCTGCACTTTTTCCTGCTCGAACAAAATGTCCATGCCGATCTTCAACGCGCCCAGTGACGAGAACAGATGCGCGCGCATGAAGTTCGCCAGATTGAATCTGCTCTCAGGCATGCGCACGAACAACGGACGACCTTCTTCCATGTGGGTGATGTGTTCGCCCGAAACATAGTTGTATGCCAGCAATCCGCCTGCATCGGCATCGGCTGTCAACGCCTGCGTGTAGAGCGTTTCATATAATTTTGATTCGCTCACGTCCATGCCGAGCGCTTTGGTAAATTCCTGGAACACATCCACCCATGCATTCAGGTCGGAGGTGCAGTTGTTGCTGTGAACCATCGCCACAGGCTTGCCTGTCGGCGTGGTGACCATGTCAATTTCGGGATAGAGTTTGGATAATGCCTTTTCCAGCACGATCATGGCGAAGACGGACGTGCCAGCCGAAACATTGCCCGTTCGCTCTGCCACGCTGTTGGTTGCTACCATGCCCGTGCCTGCATCTCCCTCAGGCGGGCAGAGCGGAATCCCAGCCTTGAGTTGACCTGTCGGGTCGAGCAGTTTCGCGCCTTCTTCGGTCAGCGAGCCAGCCGCTTCACCCGCTACAAGGACTTTAGGCAGAATGTCTTGCAGCGTCCATGTGATTTTCTCGGCTTTGAGCAGGTCATTGAATTGCCCAAGCATTTTTTTGTCAAAGTCGTTGATCTTGCTGTCGATGGGGAACATGCCTGAGGCTTCGCCCACGCCCATCGCTTTTTTACCTGCCAATTTCCAATGGACATATCCCGCCAGTGTGGTGAGGTGAGCAATATCATTGACATGTGCCTCTTTATTCAAGATGGCTTGATACACATGCGCAATGCTCCAACGCTGTGGAATGTTGAACTGGAATAAGTCCGTGAGTTTTTCCGCGGCTTGACCTGTGATGGTGTTGCGCCATGTACGGAACGGAACGAGTTGCTTGCCGTCTTTGTCGAATGCCATGTAGCCGTGCATCATGGCGCTGAAGCCAATCGCGCCGACGGTGCTGAGCGTCACGCCGTATTTTTCTGAAACATCCTTGCTGAGAGCGCGGTAGCAATCCTGCAAACCATTCCACACGGCTTCGAGACTGTACGTCCAGATACCGTTTTCATATTGATTCTCCCATTCGTGACTGCCCGAAGCGATGGGGGAATGGTCTTCAGCAATTAACACGGCTTTGATGCGGGTCGAGCCGAGTTCAATGCCGAGCGCGGTCTTGCCGTTTTCGATTGCTTTTTTGATTTCGTTTTTATCCATGTGTGTCTCCTCATGTCACCCTGAGCGGCAGCGAAGAGTCTCGACGATTATCCAAGAGATTCTTCGTTTCGCTCAGAATGACAAATTATCCTGGATACCAAATCTTGCGCGGGTCATCGTCCGCTCGCACATAATCAAATGCAGCGTCGATCAATTTGTACAAATCATATTCAGGACGCCAGCCGAGTAAAAATTTTGCTTTGGTGTTATCGAGCCATGTGGAGTGAAATTCGGTTTGAATCTCCACGGTGGGGAAGCCGCGGGTCTCGTGCAAATATTTGCCCATCTCACCGTAGTCTACGGGTTCGTCCATGCAGATGTTGAAGAGTTGCTGGCGGGCTTTGGGATGATCAATCGTCAGCAGGATGGCGCTGATCAAATCGTCAACGTGGACAAAGTTTCTTTTAACGGGAACAGCTTCGAGATTAAGCATGATCGGGATGGTCTGCGTCCGCATGTAGTCATCCGCAGTTTTCTCATCCACAAAATCACGCCAGCGCGGACCGCCGAAGACATCCTCTCCGAAAGAGAGTTGATATTTGAAGTCATCCTTTTCCATGATCCACGGCGCGCGCAGACAGCAGCCGTTGAGATCGTATTGAATGTAATACTGCTCGAGCATGACTTCTTCGAGGACTTTGGAGAGCGCGTAGCAGCCAGGGTAGGCGGAATGTTTTTGCGTTTCAGTGACGGGGATGGGATGCGGATAAACGAAATGCCCCATACCCGCATCGCCGCCGACCATGATGAATTGTTGAAATGTGGAACTTGTGCGGCAACCTTCGAGCAGCCAGAAGAGACCTTTGACCGCGACATCCATAATTTGCTCGGGCGTTTCTTTGACGGTTGCGAGATGCAAAACATGCGTGACGCCATCCAGCGCTTTTTCAACAAGGTCGCGATGTTCGATGGAGCCGTGAATGTTTTGAATGCGCGGATGAGGGGGAAGTTCGCGATGATGGCACAGCGCGCGAACGGTGAACGAACTGAATTTGGGATCCGCCAACAGACGTTTTATGAAAGCCTGCCCCACCTTGCCGGTTGCGCCTGTGACGAGGATCATTCCTGAATTCGGCATGTGCCATCCTTCAACGCAATTTTTAGACCATCAAGAATATGGCGG
>JAGXSU010000167.1 GCA_018333785.1 Methylomicrobium sp.
CCCACGGTGCTTCACTACTGGGTGGCCGGGAGCTATTGCGCGAGTTTTGCTTCAAGCGCTCGCGTGCTTCCTTGAGATCGTTGAGCAAGCGAATCGAAAGGCGACGCAAATCCTCTTCCGGCAGGTCAAGAAGCTTGTCTTCATCCAGTTGGTTTAGATCATGATCGCTCAGTTGCATGGCGCACAGAATAAGTCTTGGTGGCTTAAAAATACAGTTTTTTTGTGGGGGTCTGAATAGTTACCCTTTCGGAGTCGGCGGTTTGGGAGATTTATACACAGCGGCTAACGAAAAAGAATTTCTTGAATATTTGCCAAAAGAAACTCGATTTATATTGAGAGGATTAAGGCAGCATACTGCAGTATCTAGCGTTAGCCGGGAAAACAATCGACTTTATATCGTTGATCGTTTCGGTAAAGATCCTCTCAGAGTATTGGCCTTAAATGAATACGATCTCACTGCTGATGGCATACGCAGTGGAATTGATTTATATGGAAACTGTGATTTCGTACTGACTTCCAATCCCAACTGTCGACTGTCTGGTGCAGCGCAAGACGCAGCAAGATCAGCAGGCACAGGTGTATTGATGTGGAGGCAATTACTTGGGGCAATAAATAGTGTTTAGAGAGGAAATACTATCAACTTTGGTGGCTGAGCTGAAAGGCAACGATCTAATTTTATCTCGCAAAGCTAGAATTTATGTTTTTGGCTCTATTTTGCGGAAAACAAGTGCTATTTCAGATGTTGACATTGCCGTAATTGTAAAGCCAAGCATTGACCCAGGAAGCGTCAAGACATCATTAGAGACTGTTGGCCGATATTTTCCACTAGACGTCATTTATATGACTGATGTAGAAGAAGAGGAATTCGAGTTTTTAGCGGGTCAACAAGCGGTCAATATTTTTGATGAATGGCTAACAATCGGCTCCACTAGGACGCCAAACTCTTCGCTCTTCGCTCTTCGCTCTTCGAGTCTGGCGTCTGTGAGCCGTAGAGTTAAACGAGCAATTTCGAACGTTAACCGGACATTCAGAAATCGACATTGATAGACAGCTTTTGGCCGCTATGGATAGCTATGCATAGCGGCCACTATGCATAGAACCTAACTATGAATAGAAGTAATCTAAGACCCACGGATTATCTATGACGAACAACAGAGTAGCTATGCATAGTTTTAATGCTTAAAGGAAACGCGTAAATTTATTACCAGCAAGATGAAGTATTCAAACTGGTTGCACATGGCGACATTCAAGCAAGTGATCCACGAAATTATTAGCTGTAGAGTATCAATTGGCACTCAAACAGCCATCCTCATATGTGATACCTGACAAATGTCCTTTGAATTGTCTAATGCGAGTAAATTCTCATTCCAGAAATCCAGTAAAAATATGTAAAGCTTTTTAATTGTTGACTGGCCTAAACATCAGTGAAATTAGGCTATGCAGCCGATAGCTTTTTAAGACTACTCATAGTTGCCTACTATGCATAGTGGCCGATCCAAGGCGGTCAAAATCTGGCTAGGTTTGAATCAGAACCGGTGGCGGCTTTGCGACCGGAATGCTAGGCGGTTTTGAAGTCGGAATCAGTGGTGGTTTTGATCGGAATATACACATGTTGTTACAGAGCCTGATCATCATCAAGTATTGATTCGGTTGGCTCCCGCTAGCCTCAATTATGGAGATCTGCTTATTCAGCAAGACATTGTTTCAAACCGGGCCGGATTGATTCCTTTATCTGAGGGCGCCGGCATCGTGGCGGGTGTCGGTTCTAAGGTATCGCGTTGGAAATAAGCAGACCGTGTCAGTATTAACTTTTTTCCTGATTGGAAGGGAGGCAGATTTTCGCTTGAGTATCTTGCAAGGGCTCTTGGGGGGGACAGACCGATGGTGAAATGCAGGCTCAATAGCCAGCAATGTTACGATGACCATTGGCGAAAGATCACGCTCGCGTTGACACCGCCAAACCCAAAGCCATTGGACATGGCATGTTCGATTACCATTTTTCTCGATTCACCACTGACAATATCCAGACCTTCTGAGGCAATATCCGGATTTTCTAAATTCAGGGTTGCTGGAACGATCTGATCTCTTAGCGCCAAAATCGTAAAAATGGCCTCGATGCCGCCAGCGGCTCCCAGTAAATGGCCGGTAGAGGATTTTGTGGAGGTGACAGCAATGCTTTCTTTTCTGCCGAATAGTGTTTTGATGGCTTCCAACTCTCCTAGGTCGCCAATTGGAGTGGATGTGGCATGCGCATTCAAATGCTGTATGTCTGACGGGCTAAGCTCGGACTGTTTCAGCGCTGCCTGCATGGCTCGCACAGCACCCTCGCCATTTTTCGGAACCGCCGTTATATGATAGGCATCAGAGCGTGTGCCGTAACCAATGAGTTCCGCAAGCGGTTTTGCGCCTCTTGCTAAGGCATGGGCTAGCGTTTCAATCACTAAAATCCCTGCCCCTTCCCCCATTACAAATCCATCGCGCGCGCTGTCAAAAGGTCTGGAGGCTTTCTCCGGGGTAGCAGCAAATCCAGTTGATAGCGCACGGGCAGCAGCAAAGCTTCCCAAGCTAACCAAATCGATACAGGCTTCCGTTCCCCCGCAAATTGCAATATCCGCTTCACCACAACGAATCATTCGTGCTGCATCGCCTATGGCCTGGACACCTGCGGCGCACGCGGTAACCGGAGCGCCGATAGGTCCTTTATAGCCATGCTGAATCGAAACTTGTCCAGCAGCCATGTTGACGAGAAATGACGGAATAGTAAACGGCGATAAGCGCTGTACACCGCTGATATCAGTGGTCCGCACAGCTTGGGCGATAGCGGGAAAGCCGCCAATGCCAGAACCAATAATTGTGGCAGTGCGTTCGCGAGAGTAATCATCTGTGGGCACCCATCCGGACTGGGTGATAGCTTCATGAGCCGCGGCCAAGGCAAATAAGATAAAACGATCCATCCGCCGTCTATCTTTAGGCTCTGCAACAAGACTGGGGTCGAAACCGGCAAGACTATCTTCTCCCGTAGTTGGCACAACACCGCCGATTGTTACCGAGACTTTCCGGGTAATATCATCGGCCAAGCTCCGCAGTCCGGAACGGCCAGATATCAATCGGTGCCAGACATTTTCCACGCCACAACCCAAGGGAGAAACAATTCCCATCCCGGTTATTACAATTCGGCGATCAGGCAAGCCAATTGAGGTTGTTTTTATATGCATAACTCCCTACTTATTGATCAGTGAAATGTTCTAATCCAATGCTACGCTAACGCGGCTAGCCCTCGTTGCACCGCTGGTCGTTCAGCGACATTTTTAACCCAGAGCTGCAAATTGGGTGCATCCTCGAGAGTGATGCCTGCATAGTTGGTGTTGCGCAACCAGCCGAAATGGGCGATGTCAGCAATCGAGAAATCATCACCCGCTAACCAGCGATGATTTGCTAGGAGCCTGTCCGAGAACACAGAACCCAGAGCAGTCACTAATGAATGCCGAAAAACATTTTTATTTTTTCCGGCAATCCGACTTGAAATCGCTGCGATTTTGTTCAATTTAGGGTCTATGAGTCGCTATTTGGGGGTGTTTTTCCTCATATTGCCGGTTGAATGACGCAATTTTCAAATTCCGGGCGGATTAACCCCGTCAAAATGGCCTTGGCGATTTTTTTGAAGTTGTGGGCGGCGCAGATGATGGAAAATTCACCG
>JAGXSU010000168.1 GCA_018333785.1 Methylomicrobium sp.
GGCCGCTTGCGGATTCCATTCGACATGAATCCGCCCGCCAAATGTGTCGACCGTTACGGGTTCGGCTAAGGGTAACAATGCTTTTGATTGGCCTTCACCCAATGGGTGAGTCATGATCTCTTGCATAAGCGCCTCATTCTCAATTGATATCAATTACTTAAGATAGTTTAGCAAGTTTTAACTGCTCTTTTTAGGATAAAGCATCGCAGGCTTTAGCCGCTCGCCAGGTCTGAATAACAAAAAGAAATCTTCAGTTATGTAAGCATTTATACGGATTTTATTTTGCCTGTTTCTTTGTTTCAATGCGAAACAGGTCAATCCTTAGCTTGAATAAAAAAGCCGAAACAACACTCAGGATTTGGCCAACAATAAATTTGCCCCTGCTAGTGAGAAATGAACGTTCACGCAAACACCCAGAGCAACGAGCAAAGCGGTGACTTTTGCGAAACATCCGTTGTCAATTATAAAAAACCGGAGGTTTGTTATGCCGGTCAAAGCTTGGTTACATTGTGTTGATGAAAAAGAGGAACAGACCTCCAGGATTAATGAAGCCGTCGATAACCTGATCAAAAATGGCATCGAATTACAGCCCCGTGATACGTGCCTGACTAACTGCCCCGGAGTGATTTTCACCAGTGAGATGACTCCGGCACTCTGCGAACAGCTGCGTCATTTAAGCCGTAATGGCAAAATACAGGTACTGGCCTGTTGTTTAACATCGATTCCGGCCGATGCGGCCTGGCAATTGATGGAAGCAGGCGCTTCGGATGTCTTGACGTGCTCTGAATGCAGCAAGTTGGTCAATGAAATCATGACTCGCCTTCACCGCTGGGAAAAGGTGGACCAAATGATCAACTCACCGGCAGTAAAGAACACTTTGATAGGAGGCAGTCAGGCGCTGATGTCGATTCTCCGTGAAGTCGTGGAAGTGGCTCATTTTACAGAGTCTCCTGCACTTATTCTGGGTGAAAGCGGCACCGGCAAGGAACTTTTGGCCAAACTGATCCATACCCTGGATTCGCGCCCCGACAAGGGTAATCTGGTCGTCCTTGATTGCAGTACCATCATGTCCGGTTTGTCAGGCTCCGAATTTTTTGGTCATGAACGCGGAGCCTATACCGGCGCGATTTCTTCGCGGGACGGCGCTTTCGCGCTAGCTAATGGCGGAACGCTGTTTCTCGATGAAGTAGGGGAATTGCCGCTTAACCTGCAAACCCAGTTGCTTAGAGTGATTCAGGAAAAAACCTTCAAACGGGTCGGCAGCAATGCATGGCAGCGAACCTCATTCCGGCTGATTTGTGCCACCAATCGGGATCTCAAGGCGCACGTTCAACGAGGCGAATTTCGGGCTGACCTCTATTACAGAATCGCCGGTTATGTCTGCGAATTACCGCCACTGCGGGAACGACCCGACGACATTCTGCCCCTGGCCAGCCATTTCCTGAAAGAGCAACGTCCGGACTTTACGCCGCCTATTCTGGATATCCCCGTTCAAGAATATTTGTTACGCCGTGATTATCCGGGTAACGTGCGAGACCTCAAGCAGGTTATCGACCGCCTGCTGTGCCGTTACACCGGACAAGGATCTATCACGATGGGTTGCATTCCACCGGACGATAGACCGGTTCTTACCACCTGTTATCAAGATTGGCGCGATGCGGGTTTTGATCGTGCGGTTCGTATAGCCTTGAATCGGGGAATAGGACTGCAAGCCATCAGCCAAAGCGCTAAAGAAACCGCAATCTGCATCGCTATGAATGAAACCAACGGAAATCTGCGACAGGCAGCCCGGCTGTTGGGCGTGACCGACCGCGCCCTGCAAATGCGGCGAGCAGCCCAGCGTCAGGTACAATAGCTGTTAATCAAGTGAGTTCCGACCGATAGCTTTCTGCGGTTGGCGGTCCTTCGCCGCGAAGTGCGGGTCAATTTAAGAAAATTCCCCGACAATATCAGGCTTTCTTGAGCAGGAGGTAAGCGTAAGGCTCTGATTTTGCTCAGTTCGACGCCCGGATGCAGCCAGGGCCCGTCCGATCCGAACAGAATCTTACCCGGACCGGCTCTTTTGACGGCTTGTTCCAGAAGATCAAAGCGCCGAACTCCGGCCGTATCCGCGTATATATTGGGATGTCGGACCAGGTGATCAATCAAGGCAAGTTGAGCCCGCCAGTCATCGGCAAAGCTGCCCAGATGTGGAATGATGAAATTAACATCGGGGTATTCCTGTGCAAGTAACTCGCATACGGAAACCTCTCCGCCTACATCGTAAAGCACCGGCAAGGCAAAGGCCCGGGCAGCGGCACAGATCTCACGGCTTATCACACCATCGTGACGGTGTACTTTGATACCTGCAAAACCGTACCGCTCTACCGTACTCTCTACTTGTTCGTACACACGCCCTCTATCGCGCTCCGGATGCACGAAGGCAAAACCAAAAAATCGGCCAGGGTCGCTGGATACGATACGCGCCACCTCCTTATTGGCGACGGCATAGTTAGAATGAAAAGCCGCGAACAACACCGTCCGGTTGATTCCTGCCGCCGATGCGCGCCGCAAATAATCCTGCAATGGCGCGCGGGTGTCCCAAGGTCCGGTTAAGCCGTCTCCTTTTCCTGCATGGCAGTGACAATCAATGATCATTGTTTAGCCCTCCAATGAGACTTTCAAAAAGGACGTACTATAACCCTTGCCATCCATGGCTTCCTGTTTCATGCCGGGCTGTCCTGCTCGGCACCCTTCGGGCGAGTGCCAATCCACTCCCGGCGGATTGGTCCGGGAATCCCTGCCGGAACGATGGTAACTACTAATGCAAACAAAGCTCTCTGATAAGCTTGGACAACCCTTAAAAAACTGGGAAACTTCAGTTTTTAAGTTAAACGTATTTTCAGGAGCAGGACCTGCTCCCAGGGAAACGCATTAAAATAATCTATATATCAATATGTTATCCGGTTGCTTAGAACGCATAGTCAATTTGGTTTAACTTAGGGTGCCCCTCACTGGGTCCCGTTAGGCCGCGCCGAGCACTGACGATTTTGCCGAGAATAGCCCGCTAGGGGAGCGGCAGGGATGCCGCTCGTTTTCGGAGGGCTAGGGATAGCCCATCCGAAAACCCTCGGCAAAATCGTCAGCGCGCAGGATGAAGCGGCCTCCGGGTGTCTTTTCTTTTGGATACTTTTCTTTGGACAAGCAAAGAAAAGTATCGCGG
>JAGXSU010000169.1 GCA_018333785.1 Methylomicrobium sp.
CGGCCATCGGTTAGCTAACATAAGCCCAATGTTGATTCCGCCTCATTTGATGCTTATTGGTAACCATGAAATCCCAAGGAAGGGTGCCAAATAGCCAACTGATTGACTGGCGCCGAACATGATTTACTAAAGTTACTGAAGGCACTGAATTTATTACTCCAGGACACCGACAAAACTATGTGAAGCTCAGAGCTACTCATATTGGCCATAACCAAAGCGCAATACAACTTTCATCAAAATGGCATTATCAATCTACACATAGTTTCGAACTACACATAGGGGTCGATTGAACTCGGTAACGAATGGCCGCTTTCAGGAATCGGAATTCAATGACAGCTTTCCAGCGATCAATCTGAAGAGAAGACAGACACCTGGCGACCCATTGCCGTCATTCGGGTATGTATTTAAGTTTCCCCAAACCTGCCATAAGCAGGCAGACAAAACATTAGACAGTCCGTATCCTTTTGTCTATTGATTTCAAATCACTTTACTTGTTGTGGTAAGCTAATTAATCTAAAAAGATCTCGGGGCAAGGCACACTTTTTAGACATAAGCCTCCTTTCGTCCAGTAAAGAGAAAAAGAATTGCTTCATGCAAAAATAGTGAATACGACAGGGAATCTTAAGTAATCTTTAGTTTGTTTGTTTAAAAATTGGAATTTAGGTATTTTTTGACCGCATGAAACAAGCAAACAAAGTAAAAACATTACACTTCGTATTATATAACCGCGGCCATGCCGGGATGTGTAACATTCTGATGTCAGTGCAAAATGCTTTGATAATAGCCAAACTCACTGACCGCGAACAAATCGTTTTCTATTTTGATAGCTATATTTTTAATTCAGCTAAAAAACTGACTATTTTTGATTTGTACGACGTCAAATATAAATTTTCAGTCAAGCCTACATCAGAATATCCCCAAAATATAGCCGCGTTGCCGGGCTTCAATGACTACTGCTTTTATAAATACGAGCGACCTAATTCATCGTTTATTAATGGTCGACAGATACTGGATCTAGATAGTATTGCGCCTGAGGACCATATCGGTGCCTGTGAAATTACCCTGGGTTATTACTCATATCTGTTCTGCTTAAAGACTGACTTAAGAGATGAGGTGATGGATTTTGTCAAAGACGCCATCACACCTAAACAAAAATATCGTCATGACGCGCTTAAAATCAAACAAAAGTTTCCCGTTTATCAATCTATCCATATTCGCCGTGGGGATTATTTAACAGTTTCTGGCACTCGCAACGCAGTGGTTACTTGGGAGGAAATGCTACCTAATATCTCCACCCAGTTAGGTAAGAATATTCCAGTTTTGATACATTCTGACGAGTCTGACGAGTTTTATTTTCAACCCCTGGTTGAGGCAGGCTATACCCTTTATTTTTTTGAAAAAGAATTGTTATCCGATTTCGATGACGTCGAAAAGGGCTTAATTTCTTTACTGGTAGCGACGCAAGCCGATTGCTTTATAGGAACGATGATTAGTACTTTTACTGGGATTATCCAGCAATACAGACGTCAGCATGGCGACTATTCAGCATTGAAATACCTGTATTCTCAAATAGATTCTTTAAAACTACGTGCAGGCGAGATTGCCTGTAAATCCTTTGGCATTTATTCATGGAATCGTATAGAACTTTCTGATGACTTTAAAAAAACGCTTTTCTTTATGATGGAATATCCTGAGTGTTATCCGGATAAAGACTTTGAAGTTGATTATGCTTTAAAAGTTTATCCGGATTTTCTGGTTGCAAAGGAAATTGAATATCTGGATGGAGTTTTTGAGTCCAAAAAAATTGACTTTGATGCCCGTCAGAATAGAAATAGAGCGATCCTGAAGATCGATCAAGATAAAATATTAAAAGAAATTGCCAAACGAATCATAAAGATTGTAGGGATTAGCAATCATTCTTTTGAAAATGATATGCAGGTTTTTGAACAACAAGAAGGAGGGGAAACTTTCTTGCATAGTGATTCATTAGCTAATGACGGTAGAGCTAAAAGGATTATGAGTATCTTATTTTATTTAAATGATGGCTTTGAAGGCGGTTATTTAGACTTTCCTTATATCAAAACGAGAGTTTCACCCACGAAAGGGATGATGATGTGCTTCCCTATTATCAATAAATACGGAGAGCAAACACCCGATTTTTCCCATTCGGCCAGTGTGATCACCAAGGGCAGGAAGCTTATGTGCTACTTAACGCTTAACGCTTCTCTTAAAGTGAGTCGTATGCCCGACAATTCATGAAGGAACATTCGCTGGAGTTATCCCTATTATTGGCCGCATCACGTTTAGAGTTAGATAGCCAAGCAGAATCGTTACTTTGTGACTTCGCAGCGGAAATTGACTGGACAATTTTAGTTGAAACCGCCTATGCACAAGGCGTGACAGGTTTATTATGTAGCAGCCTGCTAAAAATGCCCGAAACACTTGTGCCAGAGGCGATCAGGTCTGGCTGCCACGGGCATCTGCAGCAGCGTGAATCAACAAACCATGCTTTGGCAGATCAATTATGCCTTATTCTTGCTGCGTTAGAGGCAGCAGGCATAAAGGCTATTCCCTTCAAGGGGCCAACCTTGGCGATGACCGCCTATCAAAATATCAGTTTACGTACCTTTCTGGATTTAGATTTTCTGATCCATGAACAGCAGATTCAGCCTTGCCTGGATAAACTGCGTGAACTCGGCTATGTCCACGAGTGGCGTTTATCACCCAAACAATGGCAGGTATTTTTGCGTTATGCGGGACAGGACATCCTCTTTGGTAAGGGTGCCCCCATTGAACCCCATTGGGCCTTTGCGCCACGAACACTGTCCTTAGACATTGATTATGCAGGCCTTTGGCAACGGACAATTCAAAAATCGTTCAACGGTCACAGTATCCTGAGCCTTGCGCCCGAGGATGAACTCCTTGTTCTCTGTATCCATGGCTGCAAAGAAAAATGGAGTCAGCTCAAATGGGTTGTGGATGTGGCCGAGTTCGTCAGGCATCACCCGGCTCTCTATTGGGAAAGCCTGATCAGTCGCGCCGAAGCCCAGGGGCTTGCCCGCATGCTGGCACTGGGACTTGGTCTTGCGCGGTATCTGCTGAATGCGCCAATCCCCCGCCCAGTCATACAATGGCTGGAAAAGGATAGGTATGCACTGCGGTGGAGCGAAAACCTCGCGGCGCGCTTTTTTGACGAGCGAGAGGAGACAAGCCGGTCAATCTATGCGCTTTCCTGGTTTCATTGGGCGATGCGGGAGCGAATCGGTGACCGATGGCGCTACCTGTTTCATACACTTACACAGCCACGAGTCCAGCATTTTGTCGATATAGCATTCCCAGATAGCTTGTACTTCCTGTACACGCCCTACAAGCTAATCCATGATTATCTGCTGTTACCGATCTGGCTGTGGGTTAAAGCCTGCCATCGCGGCACAAAAGCCCAAAAAGCGACTGAAGCCGCGGATGTCAATGCATCCCGCTGAAGGCACTTTTCTGTTCTTTTTGGCTGATGAAAGTGTGCTGTTTCATGAACCGGCACAGAAATTATTCTGTCTTAATACCACCGCTACCTTTATCTGGTGCATGCTGGAAGAGGGTAAAAACAGGCAAGTCATGGCAGCCGAGTTAAAAGCAACTTTCTCACTGACTAAAGTGGAGGCCGCTGGCTATCTGGAACAGACCGAGACGCTACTCAAAGCCTTTGGCGTGCTTAAGGGCTTTGAGAAAACGCTCAAGTCCGAAGCAGAAATAACAGCTGAAGATCCGCCAATTGTTGCATACGACAACATGATTTTTGTTGCCGAGCGTCGTTATCGTCTGTTGAGCTCTCACATCTGCATGCGCTACTCGCATGTGGATCAATTGGCATTGATCGATCCCGTCCTGGGACATTTACACGATGAACAACCAGCGGAACCAACCGTCACGTTCGATATCATCAATGGACAAGATGGCCGTATCTTGCTCTGCCGTGATCAATCACCCGTATTGTCTTGCGACGAATACATTCGGCTCGCCCCTTTGGCCAAAAGCCTGGTTTGGCAGGTTGCAATCCATGCCCATGACTTCTTCCTGAATATTCATGCAGGCGTCGTGAGTGATGGCAAACAGTGTTATCTGTTTCCTGCTGCGCCGGGGAGTGGCAAGTCGACGCTGACGGCCGCGTTGGTTCATCATGGGTTTGAATATTTTTCTGATGAAGTCGCGCTGTTACATGCGGAGGGTTTGTTTGTTGAACCGGTGCCATTGGCACTCTGCGTAAAAAACACCGGGATGGAGGTGCTTTCCCGCTATTATCCTCAGTTGCGTGAGCTCAGCGTGCATCTGCGTTCTGACGGGAAGCGGGTGCGTTACCTGCCGCCGCCGGCACAATCTGTGCCCCCGGCAAAGACCCGGCGCACAGTGGCCGCGATCATCTTTCCCCACTATCTCCCGGAGCAAACCACGACGCTCGTCCCCATAGGCAGTATGGAGGCGCTGCGATTACTGATGCATCAGTGTTTGATAGTAGATACCCGCCTGGACATAGACAAGGTGGCCGGTTTATTAACGTGGATTGAGAAAATCCCTTGTTACTGTTTGACGGTATCCGATCTTGATGAAGCCGTCACACTGCTGCAGGAGCTCACGCGTGAGTAGGGCAATAGGGCCTACTCGATAACGAAATTGGTTTTTCAAGGTTCATATTCGCAGAAAAAACCGGCTTCCTGATGAAATAAAAATTATTTAATATCAATAGTTAAGTTTATCTGATACGGTAGGCGTCAGCAGAAACTTACAACCATGTCGATAAGGTGCAAAAAACCCATGAAAAACAAATCACTCATCGACGACCCGCGTCGTAAGTTTCTTGAAAAAGCAGGCAAAGCCGCCGCACTGGCTCCAGCCGTTGGCTTATTGCTGGCTGCGGATATAAAGCTCGCGCAGGCTAATCCCTATGCTAATGCGCCTGCGCCTACTCCGACTGCGCCTACTCCGGCTTCGCCTACGCCGGATGCGCCTACGCCAAAAGCGCCTACTCCGGCTTCCCCTACGCCGGATGCGCCTACTCCGTCGCCTACGCCTGATGCGTGGGTTCCTGTCTCACCTACGCCTTTCGAGCCTCCTGCGCCTACGCCTTAGGGGGAATGATTACTGTAGAGCGGACTTAATTGACTAGGGGCGAGATTGACATGTCTTAGCCCCTAGATGCTGCAGAACTAGCAAAGATGCAGATAAACACAACAGCGTTCTGGCAATAGATCAGGTAATTATCCAGCCCCGTAAGTTTGGGTGATTTCGCTAGCGAGGGCGGCAGGACGGGGCAATAAGCGTTACGCCGGATATAAAAAAACGACTATGCAAGACATCAATAGAATCTGGCTCGCTTCCTACCCCCGCAGTGGCAATACCTTCCTTCGCACGATCTTGTGGCAGTGTTTCGGCCTGCGTTCGGCCAGTATTTATCCGAATGATCTCGGCGGCAATAGCAGACTGGAAGCCTATGTCGGCCATTTCGAATATGAGCCCGACAAACACGCTTGCTACCCGGAATCGGGGCCATTATTAGTAAAAACACACGAATACCCCCAAGATGATCATCCTGCCATATACGTCATCAGAGATGGTAGGGCCGCTTGCGTCAGCTTGCGTAATTTCTACAAAAATTCACTTTCTCTTGAAGCCGTTGTTGAAGGCCAACACCAGTTTGGTATTTGGTCAAACCATGTCAAGTCATGGAACCCATGGGCGCGTCCAAATACTTTGTTGCTTGAGTACGAGAATATGATCAACGATCTACCGGCAACCTTGAACAGCATCAGCACCTTTTTAGCGCGTGAAATAATCAATGAACACCTCCCCGAGAGAAATACTATTGCTGGCGTAGATGATAGAAAAGCTATCAGTGGTGTAGATGGGCAATGGGTAACCTCCCAAAAGTGCTGGAGACCTGAACTTTCTGGTGAGCTTTTAAATCGCTTTAATGCGTTAAATCATGACCTGCTCAAAAAAGCCGGGTATTTAGATTAATCAGGCGTTAACTTGCCGAGATAGCTCTCACATTTAAAATACGATCCATAAGGTATGTTTACGAACGGACTCTCACTCCGTGGTTTGCTAATGCAACTCAATGATTGTAATTGACACACTGTTGAACTCCATGCGGTAAAATTGCCTGCCATAAAGCCGACTGTCGCGACGGGCAGTTATTGGCCGATTGGTTGAGGTCGCCAACGGCAGCTTTGTAGTCCTTCAATCCCAGAATATGGCTTCGGCCGAATGGCCGGTTTGGAGAAGCGCGAGTGTCAAAAATGGGTCG
>JAGXSU010000170.1 GCA_018333785.1 Methylomicrobium sp.
ATCCCTGCCGGGATGACGCCTCAGCCTTTACGCGACAGTGCTTTATTAAATAGGTTTGCCACCGTTTACACAGACGCTATAGATAAGCCCTGCAGTTCAAGCAGAATGGCAGCTCTTTTTTGAAATTATTGGGAAACTTCAGTTTTCAATACACCGCTTGCGTTTTGAGGCTCCGCTGAATAGTTACAAAATCACAATATCTTGATTTCCCGAACGGCTTAATGCTTAATTCTATTTTGTAAGATTCCAGGTTTCACATGACCGAAGGTCGTCATTCCGGCATGGATTGCCGGAGCCGTCAGACCGCGCAGCGAATCCAGGCTTAATGGAGGATTCGAAGCTCGCCATCCATGGCACTGGATACCCGCTTCCCGGCGGGTATGACGGTCTTTCCTCTAATCTGACAAAGTAGAATTAGAGTATAGTTAAAGCAAAATCTTTGGCGTAAGGTAGTGATTCGAAACTATATTATCGGAATACATGACTGACCTCGCATGCAGGGCCTACTCACAATTTTTTGCCGGTCTGCATTCAGTCACCAATGCCAACATGATGAGCTCTCAGGGAAGAAGAGACAGAGCAAGGGCCTCGTTCTATCAAAATCCGGCGAATTTATTTTAAACCTTATGTCTCTCTGTCATCATGAGGCCGCCGATGAACCAACTCAATCGCCTGCCTGATTGCTTTTGAGGCGGCATCCATCATTTCCGTGTATTGGCTTTCGGTAAGATTGGCTGATTTATCGGCAGCATTTCGAACGTAACAGGGTGGCAGTTGATTGAGAACCAGACATGCCACATCTTCCAGAAACGCTCGGGTCAAAGGTTCAGATGAACCTTCATTGAGCTTCCAGAGCTGGTCGATGACCAACTGCTCGTAATAATTACTAATATCCAGCATGAAATCTCCTGTGAATCTGATAAGTAGTGACTCTGAAGTATAAGCATAAATACGCGTCTTGATGGGTTCTGAAAAACAATCAGAGCATCTTCAGCAAAAGGCGAGGCAAACTCAGAGGCTCAATACTTTTATTAAAAGCGTAGTAGCGGGCCATGCCCGCGATGTGAGGGACGATCTAACTCTTTCGCGGGCATTGCACTATGGTGCTATTGTTTTTCCTGCTCCAGTGCCTAACATTCACTTAATACTTATCGAGTTACATATTAAGCAAAAGACTTGCCATCAACCACTGCACGTAATAAGCATGAAAAACATACCCATCCAAAAAGTTGTTCTCTTTACAGTGATTGCCTTTATGATTGTTGTCGTGATTGAAAAGGATTTATTCAACGTAAACTCGGATGCTTTAATGCCTGCAAGTACGTTTAGTGATAAAGACCTGGAAGAAGCAAAATCAGTGCTATGGTTTATTAATCACCGGGAAGAAGCGCATACTCAAATTCAGGAATGCCGCATGGATATAGTTCTGAGCCACACAGAGAAC
Source organism: Methylomicrobium sp. (assembly GCA_018333785.1). GTDB lineage: Bacteria > Pseudomonadota > Gammaproteobacteria > Methylococcales > Methylomonadaceae > Methylicorpusculum. Next base: position 1,445 of record JAGXSU010000170.1, read on the forward strand.
TGCGTCAATGCAGAATTTGCGATAAAAATAATTGGCATATAAGTAAACCGTTCCACCTCGTAGTTAAAACGTCGATTTAAAATTCATCAATGATGGCAAACCTGCAAACTATGACAGCAAACCCAAAAATGCTTAGCACAGTTGCAATTGTTGATGACGATCTCGATATTTCAAATGCATTGGGGATGTGGCTCAATCTCCATGCTCTGCACTCAGCACCTCATCACTCGGGCGAAAGTCTGCTTTCATCTATTCAACAGGAAGACGGGCATCTGATCACCTGTATCGACAAAGGTATTCCAGTCAGATCTCAACTGGTGGGTGCGGTCATAGACCTTAACTTACCCGGGGTTTCCGGCATCGAACTGGCTCGAGCACTTCGCACCCTGGACCCGGATTTGCCCATCACCATCATCACGGCACTCAGTGCCGATGAACTCGCTCATTTCGGTAATCTACCCGAAGGCATCCGCTGCCTGGAAAAGCCTTTCGATCTAAATGAACTTGAAAATGCGCTCTTTCCGCTATTCCAGTAATCGCGGAAAGCATCTGTCATGATTCCTTTCGATTTGCGCACTGCTTTTCTGATCGTAGGATTACTCTATTTACTGCTGCCGACAGTCACTTGGATACTGCTTACCGGATGGCATTCATGCCAAGTCTCGTTATGGTGCAGCGGCGGACTATTGATCGGGTGTAGTTTACTGTTAGTCGCTATGACCGGAAAATTAGCTGAATGGGCGACCGTCTCTCTGGCCACGCTTGTATACCTGATTTCTCTTTTTGTTTACATCCAATCCTTAAGGCTGGACCTGGGTATACCTTGGCGCAAACGCTGGATTGCCGCCGCCGTTATGGTTATATTTCTGACTTTTGAATGGTTTCATTTAGGGTTGCAGAACTTTTCCTTACGGGTACAGTTTAACTTTGGAGTAGCGGCAGGATTGCTCCTCTATCTTGCTTCTCTGGCTTGGCGAATAGGGCGAGAAGAGCAAAGCCCAAGTGCCAGGTGGATCGCTTGTGTTTATGGGCTTTCAGCGGTAAGCCTGCTGTTTCGTGTAATTACGGTAATGGGCAGCGATAGAGTTACCAATTTGCTGAATGAAGGGTTGAGTTCACAGCTGATTGCGTTGGCTAGTCTGTTCTCTAACGTGATAGGTCATTTCGGTTATATCGGTCTGGCGCTGGATCGCTCTATGCGCCGCGAACTCAAGGCAGCCGCAGAACTGGCTCGCGACGAGGAAGGTCGGCGGCTGGGTAAACAAATCGCTCATCTTGATCGCCAGCGCGCCATCGGTGAATTGGCTGCATCATTGGGTCACGAGCTGAATCAGCCGCTGACAGCCATTCTTACCAACACTCAAGTGGCCAAGCGCGGGATCCAGTCCGGGCGGTTCGACAACACCCAACTCACCGAGTTTCTCGACAAGATCGTCTATAACACCTGGCGTGCCCGCCAGATCATAGAGCGGATACGTAGCTTCATTCGACCTTCAACGTCACCCTGCGAGCCGGTTAATCTGAATCTGGTCGTTTTCGAAGTCGCAGAACTGGTTGCAGGTGAAGCGCGCCATCACAATATTACCTTCGGGTTTTCCCCTTCAATCAGGCCGGTGCACGTGGCAGGTGACCCTATCCAGCTATCCCAGATCGTCCTCAATGTCTTTCGAAACGCCATAGAAGCGCTGACCTTAGTGCAGCGACGCGAAATTCAGGTATCCTGTATCTGCAGAGATGGGCGCGCAATTTTAAGTATTTGGGATACCGGACCGGGCATCGCACCAGAAGCTACCGGCAAAGTTGGAACCGCCTTTTTCACGACCAAAACCAATGGACTCGGGCTTGGCCTTTCGATTTCCCGCTCAATAGCTTCTCAATACGGGGGCACTCTTTCGATTGCCAACGCAAAAGCCGAGGACGGAGGAGGTGCCCGAATAGAACTTAATCTTCCAGCTCTGCCCGAGGAAAAACGGTGAATAAACTCAACAGATACCGCCAGCCGGTCACAGTTGCCGATCTTGACCTTGCCAAACGTTGCGCCATGGGCCGTGTCGTAGTGATCGACGACGACATAGAAATTCTTTCCGCGTTTAATACCTTGATAAAAATGGAAGGCTACGCCTGCGAGGCCTATCTTTCGGCACAGGCTTACCTGCATGTGCTGAATTGTAACCAGCTATGCTTTCCTGGCCCCTCTTGCATGCTCTGCGACGTCAAAATGCCGGAAATCGATGGTTTGGAACTACAAAAACGCCTCGCAGAGATGGACGAAGACATGCCGGTGCTACTGATGAGCGGTGCCAGTGGCGCACAGGAAGCGGTGAACGCTTTCCGGGCAGGGGCTCTGGATTTTCTCATCAAACCCATTGATGCCGATATCTTGATGGTTGCGGTGGACAAAGCTCTGGCCGTCAGTACGGAACGGAATAGTCAGCGCGTAAGGAAATCCTCGCTTGCAGCACGGATCGCAACATTGACTCAACGGGAACGGGAGATTGCACGGCGGGTCGCTGCAGGGCAAACCAATCCCGTTATTGCTGAAGCCTTGGGCATAGCCCTGCGCACCGTAAAACTTCATCGCCAGCGTGCCATGGAAAAAATCGGCGTCAGCAAAACGACGGATCTGGTTCGCATTGCCGATGAAGCCAGCATATAATTCTGGAATCCCGCTCAACTGGTTACCCAAGACAATACTGATGAACGGTGACACACAACCTCTCTATTTAAAGACAACATGAAACGTATAGACCACTTTTTGATCTGGGCCGCCGTCCTATTAACCAGCGTATGCTGGATTTGGGCCCAACTATTCGGCTCTGTATCTCCAAATTATTACCTGGTGTCCACCTTGTTATTGCTCGGCACTCTACTTTTTTCATACCGGGGCCGTAATAGCTGGATATCAAAACAACAGACACGTATGGTTGAGCTTGAAAATGTGATGTCAACCTATCAGTTGCTCTCCGATCAAGCGATGGATTATGCAGAAATCCAGTTTTCGGTGCTGGAGCAGGATATGGATACCGCGCTTCAGACAATTCAAGAATCGGTATGCAAGCTGTCCGGTAGTCTGACCGGACTGGACAGACATTCAAGCCATCAACGGGATGTCTTGAAATCGCTCATTGACGAAATGCTGCAAATGACCAGCGCCAATACAAGCCAACAGCAGGAACAAGCCGGTTTGCAGCGGTTTTTTGACGAAACGCGTCTATTGATCAATGAGTTTGTCTTCAAAATGGCTGAGATCAAGGAAACCAGCGAGGTAATAGCCGCCAGTTTTGACCAGATGCAACATAAAGTTTTACGCATTGCAGATTCGGTCAACGATGTGACCAAACTGACCCAACAAACAGATTTGCTGGCATTGAATGCGGCCATTGAAGCGGCCAGAGCAGGCGAAGCCGGAAGAGGATTTGCGGTGGTAGCGGATGAGGTAAGGATTTTGGCCGCACGAACTCGCGTATTTAATGATGAAATCCGGATAGCGCTCAATGAGATTATGGGCTCACTGAAAGAGGTCGGCTTACATGTCACCCAAGCCACTCAGACCGATATGAGCTTAGCCGAGCGATCCAGAGAAAATCTGGATAATCTGGGCGCCGAGCTTTTAGAGCTAACGGCTAAAGCTCATCACCATTCCAGCACTATTACCGAAGTGACCGAACAAATTCAGAACCTGACCCAAGACAGCGTCATGGCAATGCAGTTCGAGGATATTGTTACGCAAATGATGGGCAAAATCAGTCAAAAAATGCTGGATGTTGGAAAATACTTACACAATTTTCTGCAGTTACACCATGATAGGGATCAACACGACGGTTTGCAGCGTTTTAAAATTCGTATCGAACGATTGACACTGCTACTGTCTGAAACACAAGCCAACATACACAGCCAATCTGCAATAAAAAATGAAGTTGAAATTTCAGGGGTAGATTTATTCTGAACGATGGGCAGATCAACAGGCCCCTGCAAAATCAGCAATTCCCAATTTGAACTTTTA
>JAGXSU010000171.1 GCA_018333785.1 Methylomicrobium sp.
CCCCTCCGAGCAGGTTACCGCCCTGGCTATGAGAAATACTCTTCCAGAATTACTCGTGAATTCCCCCAACGACCAAATCCTCGTCAATTTCATCAGACAAAAGATCGATTTGAACAGACAAGAGGGCTTACGCTTAATGGCAGCTTAATCAACGAACAAAAGACCCTTGATATTCTCCCAAGAAATTGCCAAAATGAAGACAAGTACTCGGTACTCTCAAGCTAATAAGTATAAAGCGTTTGGACTACAAGTTAATGAGTATCTCTATAAACCTGAGTATGTTCAATCTCAGCAAAGATTTATGACAAAGCAAAGAGTTACGATTACTTCAGCAGAAGTTATAAAGTTGTTAGTAACTGGGGTCGCCAAGATAGGTGCATCTGAACTTCTTAATGAATGCAAGAAAATAGGCATGCGACAGATTCCATACCAAGATATTGGTATAGACTCGAACCTTCCATCTTTCGATACAGGATATCATCTCCGATTCAATCCTGACGGTAAAGAAGAAGCCCTTTTTGAGATACTGCAAAAAGATGATTTCGTACTCCAAGCTGGCTATCAACTTGTTCTCTCGAGAGCACAAAATAGGTATCAGCAATTTAAACAATTATTAGAATCTCATTACCGTGTAAGCTATCCTATGAATGTAGAAGAGATAGAGATCATTAACTATGGAAATGAGAATACAATTGCATATCTTTCACATGCAAAAATTGCAGAAAAAGATGTGATAACCATAAGGGTGGGGAATAGACGCTTCTGGGATTAAAATGAGATGCTAACAAGGCACTCCACCTGGCCGCTATTTCGCTTCATAGCGGCAGGTGAGCTTTATCGTTAGGCCTCTGGCAAGGATAAAATATTGTCATTTCAAGATTACATAATAAGCATTCTCTCATCCGCTGTTGTTAGTGGTGCCTTAGTTGGAATACTCATCTGGTTGTCACGGGAATGGATGAGTGCTCGTATTAAGGGAAGCATTCAACATGAGTATGATCAGAAACTTGAAGCACACAAAGCACAGTTAAAAGCTGAGAACGAAGTCGCTTTCCTTGAATTAAGATCAGCGATCGAACGAGAAGCCGCCCTACACGCTGCCGCACATGCTTCATTTTCCGAAGGCCAAAAGGCGGCTATGGAGAGGAAGCTGAGTGCGGTGGATAGACTTTGGGGGCAAGTGATACACCTTCGTGGCAGTCTCCCACCTATTTTAACCTTTATCGACGTGCTAACTGTCGATGAATATAAGGGCGCTAAAGATCATCCCACTTTTCAGGCGTTGTCTGGTGAGCTATCCCCAGAAAAAGTTGCGGGAATGATTAGCAAGGAGGATGCTCCAATTGAGAATGTTCGCCCATATGTAGGGGAGTATATGTGGGCAATTTTCTTTTCATATCAAGCCATCATGCTCCGGCTATTGTTCTTATTACATCTTGGCCGGGATGACGCCGCTAAAATTGAGTGGCATAAAGATTCAGGTGTTCGGCAACTTATGGAAGCCGTGTTAAGGAAGAAGGAGATTGAAGAATTTGATGCGATGCAATTTGGTAAAGTGTCGTGGCTTCAGCGTCAACTAGAATCTAAGATACTTACTGCCTCTGCAAAAGTGATTTCCGGTGAAGAGTTTGGAGAAGAAGCGCTAAATCAAGCGAGGTTAATACAACAACGTGCAGCACAACTTCAAGCAGAGACTAAAACGGCCTAACAACGGCATTAAGGGCGACGGCAAAAAGCCGCCGCGCCTTATGCCGGGTGTTGGGCCTTTGATCTCGCTACTCGAAAAGTTGAAACATGACCAAGACAAAACCAAAACAGAATAAAGACAGGGAGGAACGCATAACGATGGAGATCATCGTTGATGCATACGGTCCCGAAGAACAAGTGATGGGGTGGTATTATTACCTCGAGGATCAACTTCAATTTCCATTTACTGCTATTTGTAATGCGAAACGTGCTATCTCACCGTTGCATGTTAAAGATGAGGTTGATGTTATCGGAATGGCTCCTGAAGAGGAGTGTGAGAAAGAGATGTTCGTTACAATCCGATGGGAAAGGGATGGTTTGGCGGTTCCGCTATCCCAACTCACTCCCATCAATGACACGACTACTCAAACTAAACAAGCGGTTGAAGATTGGCATTATTGGGTACAGATGGGCTATCAGTTTGGCTAATATCCGGCCCAACAAATCAATCAAGGCGACGGGGAATAAGGCTCTGCCAGTTTGCAAAGGTTGGTTGGCCCTGTGCCTTATTTCAGTCGTTCGGCCATAATAATAACTGCTATCGATATGCAATTCTGATATAATATTTAGTAGGGGCAATATGAAATTTGAATGGGACCCCAAGAAGGCGACCGCAAACGTCAAGAAACACGGCGTCACGTTTCAGGAAGCAGCGACAATCTTCGGTGATCCTTTAGCAATTACATTTGACGATCCAGATCATTCTATGAGCGAAAACCGATATATCACCTTTGGGCTGTCACTCCAGAAACGGCTAATCGTTGTCTCCCACAATGAACGTGTAGACCGAGCGAAAATTATAAACGCGCGTCTCATGGACCGCAAGGAGAGAAGAATCTATGAAGAAGGCTAAAGTATCCGATGAACTCCGTCCCGAGTATAGGCGAGAAGATTTAGGCCAAGGAGTCCGTGGCAAGTATTTTGAGTCCTACCGGAAAGCCAGCAACCTTGTACTTCTGAGTCCCGACGTGGCCAAAGTGTTTCCCACAGAGGAGGCTGTCAACGAAGCCCTGCGCTCTCTGATAGACCTGGCACAGAAATCAACAGGCCGAACAAAGGGCTGAACCAGATCGCCTATAAATCCGGCTCCCGGTTAGCTTACCGTTTGGTCGAAAATTATAAATGCACGAAATACAGCTATCAAAGAAAACGATATGGTGCTCGAATCTCTAAACTTGCTCGATCACGTCCGAAAATCATTCAACTCTAATACGAGTAGAACTGACCGCTCTCGGATCGGTCAGTTCCTTACGCCTGCTGCGATTGCGCATTTCATGTCATCGATGTTTGAAACGGGGGGGCAAGAGGTAAGGATTCTGGACCCTGGCGCCGGGGCAGGGGTGCTTTTTGCGACGTGCGTGGAAACTTTGGTTACGCGAAAGACTCGGCCTCTTTCTATTGAGGTTGTTGCCTACGAAACGGATAGAGAAATATTACCCTATCTGGAAGAAACCATGAAGCGATGCGAATCTCTCTGCAAGTCCAATGGCATAGCCTTTCAAGGGATCATACGGTTTGAGGATTTTGTTTCGTCTGCCGTTACCGAAACGGAAGAATCTCTTTTTGCCGTTCCTGGCAGGCGTTTCACTCATGTCATTCTTAACCCCCCCTACAAAAAGATGAATGCTCAGGCAGCTATGAGCCGAATGCTTTACTCGGCCGGCATAGAGGTGGCAAACCTTTACGCGGTTTTTGTATGGCTGTCAATGCGGTTGTTGGAATCGGGGGGCCAAATCGTGGCAATAACCCCCCGGAGTTTTTGCAATGGCCCTTATTTCAAGAAATTCCGCCTTGCGTTCCTGAGTATGATGAGTCTCAAGCGCATTCATGTATTCCTCTCGCGCAAGAAGGCATTCGGCGACGACGACGTGCTCCAGGAGAATGTGATCTATCATGCCGTCCGTGGGCTTCAGAAGCCCAGGTCTGTCATAATCTCCGCTTCCGAGAGTATTGATTTCGACAATGCACACATTCTGTCTATGCCATATAGCCATGTTGTCTACCCTAACGATCGGGATGCCTTTATCCATCTGGGTGTTGATGATGCCAATTTAGATGTGATGAAACGAATGGAATGCATTGTATCGTCACTCAACAAACTAAACCTGAATGTCTCCACAGGGCGCACCGTCGATTTCAGAGCACGGGAGCACCTAAGACGGTCTCCTCAGCAAGGAACGGTTCCGCTGATCTATCCGTGTCATTTTCAACATGGCTTTATCAACTGGCCCGTTGAATCCGGAAAGAAGCCCAATGCCATAGCGTCATTGCCCGAAACATCCGATCTTCTCTTAGAATCTGGATACTATGTTCTCACAAAAAGGTTCTCGTCCAAGGAACAGGAGAGACGGGTCATGGCGGCGATATATGACCCTTTAAGGGTCAACGCGCCTTTTGTAAGTTTTGAAAATCACGTGAATTATTTTCACAGACAAGGGAAAGGATTACCGGCAGACTTGGCAAAAGGGCTTGCCTTATACCTCAATTCTACAATCGTTGATCAGTATTTCCGCCTATTTAGCGGTCACACTCAAGTTAATGCCACTGATCTGCGAAAAATGCCCTATCCTACTTATGACCAACTCTTGCGACTTGGCGCCTATGTCAAGGGGGCAATGCCCGATCAGGAGACTATTGACGCCATTTTGGAAAAGGAGTGCGAGAACTGTGATTAAGAAAGCAAATGAGCGGAAAGCAGAAGAAAAAATCAGGCAGGCCCTCACGGTCTTGAATCATTTGGGTTTTCCAAGGCAGCAACAGAACGAGCGATCTGCCCTGACCCTTCTATCGTTACTGGGCCTTAAACCCAACACCGGCTGGGAGGGTGCAACCGATCCATTGATGGGTATTACCCCTATGATGGATTTCTTTCACCAACACTACGGGAAAAAATATGCACCCAACACAAGGGAAACTGTGCGTCGCCAAACAGTCCACCAGTTTCTACAAGCCGGCTTGATTGTCGCCAATCCCGATAAGCCCTCCAGGCCGACCAATAGCCCGAAAGCGGTCTATCAGATTGAACCGTCCGCCCTGAAACTCCTTCGAGGTTTTGGAAAGCGAGGATGGGAGGAGCATTTGCAGAAGCACCTGCGGACAGTGAAGACCTTGAAAAAGCTATATGCACGCGAGAGGGATATGAGACGACTGCCCGTCAAACTGGCGAACGGTCAGGAAATCAGGCTTTCTCCAGGCGGCCAGAATGTCTTGGTCAAGAAGATCATTGATGATTTTTGCCCCTTGTTCACACCCGGAGGTTGCGTTATTTATGTTGGAGATACTCAAGCGAAGTGGGCGTATTTCGATTCAGACGCCTTGGCAGTATTAGGTGACAACGTTCAAGACATCGTAGACAGAAATAATGGTCACGACATCGTGGACACACAACTTTGAAATTATGTACCCAACGATGCCGTGACGCAAATCGAATAGCTCATCGCATTTGATACTTGTATTCTTCGACCTGGATCGTATCCAGAAAGAGCTTTAGCTTTTGTTCTTTGACATCGATAATAGCCACAACGTATTCGTACTGGGTTTCCGGTGGAGCGGAGAACATTTCACCGAAGATGTTCAACCGGCAGTCGCTTCGGATGAATCTCAC
>JAGXSU010000172.1 GCA_018333785.1 Methylomicrobium sp.
TCACCTGTACCTGGTATGTTTCGCCACTCACCCCATTTAAAGGGAGATTCTCCGATGTAGTGGCAACAGTTTTCGCCGGGTACGACCTTTTCAACCATTTCTGGCTGTCCGTTTGCTCCAATAACTGTGTTGCCATTTGCATCTTTCTTCTCAGTCAGCATTTTTTCGGCTTCCGCTTCAGCGACCGGGAACATCATGCTCATTTTGTATTGTTGCTTTGGGACCATGGGGTAGATCGTTCCGCTACATAAAGCGTCATTGCCATAGGTCTTGTGGGCTAGTCCACGCCTGTGAAGTGCGGCTAATACCCTTGCCGATAATAAACTGGTGTCCCTCGGAGGCGAGGCATCGGATGCAATATTTCCAACAAACGGATACAAGTTGCCCCAGCATCCTGCACACCACCATAACGAGGTCATCGGCTGCGATGCAGTAGTTACGGTGCAGTCGACTGTGCAGGCCGCTACAGCCAAAGGATTGGCGAATACCACTGCTTCGGGATTGAGAAAAAAAGCTAATTCATCAATATTCCATGTCGGGTCCAATTCAGACATGTACATCATGTCCATACTTCTAAATCCGCCCGCATTGCAGCTATTTTGAACGAACAGATCCAGGATCATGTACAAGGGATAAGCCCAATAGTGATAGTTGTAAAAGGTCTTGTCTGTTCCATCGCCTTCCACTTCTTTATGCCCACCCCAAAGTCTTACCCCATTATTGAACGATATGCCGCCAAGGGCTGGAGAACAGTAAGGCTTTCTAACGACTTCTATGAGTCTTGCGGGAAGCCATGCGCTAGCCGTCATGCCAATATTTGGTATACCGTTGTCGTCGCTACAAAAGCAAAAGCTTTCATCCGTCGCTCCATCCGGTATATCGTTATCCATATCGTAAAGCGTCATACCCAAAAGCCTGACAGGGAACAAACAACTCCAGCAAATGCCGGTAATCATTTTCTTTCCCCAAAGATCGGCATCGGGGCATAACAATTTCTCTGCTGAAATCGTATTGCTTTCGGAAGTATTGATTGTTTCTTCCGCCAAGAGTTGGCCTGAGAGCATCAGTCCAAATAGGCTCAATAGTATTTTTTGACGCATCAGTGAACCTCGCCGCTTGCAAGTTCTTTGGCAACAACGTGATCGCCTTGACCTTCAATTACGGTTGGCAACACCTCTAGCTTGAACCGGTCCGCGATGCTTTTATTGAGCTTGTACAAAGGACCGTTTACGAAATCGCCGGTCTCGTTGTAATGGCTCCAGCCACGCTCATTGTCGATCTTGGAAAACAGGTAAATGACTGGTTTACCCTTTTTGAGGATTTCGTCTCCGGCCTTTTTGGCGATTTCAACCTGTTTTTTACTGGTGGCATCAAATATGATGTAGGCGTGCCGCATTGGCATCATCGCTTGCGGATTGATCCTGTCGCCTTTTTTGATAATTAATCGTCCGTCGGGATGAAAAATATCCTGCGTCGAAACGATTGTCATGTCGATAGCCCTTTCCCTGGTCTTTTCGGCCGGTCGTAAATTAAATTCGTCTTGTTTCTTCCAGAAATTGGCGATGGCGTCGGTTTTTTGTTTTTCCCAATCGACATTTGCCGCCCTGCGCTGGATTTCTTCAATCATGTCAGGCTCTAAAATGCCGTAAATTGGTCCCCGTTGGCCATGATCTCCGGGTTCTTTCTTGCTTAACCAATCGAATCCCGGTAAACCACGTGCACTACGTGTTTTTCCTTCTGCATCGGTTTCGACTATTGTTGGTACTGCTGTAACATTGAATCTTGTAAACAATGTGGGATCGATGACAGCACCTGGGACTGGCTTTAATTTCTGCACAATTTGCAAAAGCTTTTGGGTGATTGACCCCGTGTTTTGGTCTTTCTCAACTCCTCGAAAAACCAGTATCGACTTGGTGGCCGCTGCTTCTTCAGCCGCAGCTTTCATTTCATGCATCGGCATGCCGAACGAAACGAAAATCCAGCGTCCTTGCACAGCCTGAGCAAGCGACTGCTTACCCATGTCAATGTCGTTATCAGAACCCGGATTTGCGATTCGACTGCCTTCCCGAAGTATCTTTTCTAAAGATGAACTTAAGTGCATGGGCTTGGTTTTCAACCAATCGGGCAATTGTCGATTCATATTGGGTTGCTGTTGTTTAAGGAGTTCCTTTAGAAAAAAATCGTCTTCTCCCGCCATAACGGATGAAGACGACAGGTGCAGCATCACGACTGCAAGGAAGCGACTAGAAAATAGGGTACGCGCGACCAATGACATCTTTTTCATCTACCAGTCCAAGAAGGTTATAACGAGAATCGAGGCTGTATTCATGATCACCGGCCACGAAGTATTTACCCAATTGGATCGTATTTTTCCCATCATGCAACTCATCATTTGGAAATAATTTCTTGAGGCTAAGACCAACTTCTTTACCGACGAGCGTCCGGTCGCCCACGGTGAAATCCCGGCCTTTTTTGGTCACAATGTTGCCTGGACCAGCGAGTAGGCGTTTAGTGAAGATATATCCATCTGGATAGGAATCTCCGTTGTGCCATTTGAATGCTATAAAGCCCCCGGTTTCGACTTTTTTATCAAGACAAATCAGGAACAGTGTGTAAGGCAGGCTAGGCGTTTGATTGATCGCCAAACGGTAGTTGGCGTGTATTACGCCATAGAGGGAAACGAGCAAAATCCAGGTAATGGCATGCGACTTAAGGTGGTTGACTAAAATAAGGCCGAATGTCTTTGTTCGTTCGATAAAGACATTCATCGTTAATGGTTCGTCTCTATTCAATGTTGACATAAGCTTCCTCGGGAGCACTCAGGACAGACTGCGCGTCGAGAATGACCACGCCGCGCTGGATTAACTCTTCAGTCGATGATTTAACTTTCGTCATAAGAGCTTTGGCATCGTCTTCGGTTTGGGCCTGGTTTTTCTCTACGGCTTTCTTGACTAAGCCTTGCACGTCGACTATTGCGATTTGCGCTGGTACCGGTGAAAAAAAGGCGGCGTAGTAGCCGCCCAAAGCACCAGAGAGGACACAAGAAAACAATAAAACCAGCATCTTTAGTGGGGTTAAAGAAATCATGCGTCCAACCCATGCATCCTTGCGAATTCAGAAATGCCGCCTTTAACCCCGCGACCAAGCGCTTTGAATTTCCAATCACCTTGATAGCGGTATATCTCTCCAAAAATCATTGATGTGTAAGTTGCCGTATCGCCCTCTTCACTTAGGTCGTAACGAGTAACTTCTTCTTGAGTATCTTTATTAATCAGTCGTACAAAGGCATTAAGGACTTGGCCAAAGTTTTGTTTGAGTTTGTCAGCGTCGTGGATGGATACAAAAATGATCAGTTTTTGAATTTCATCCGGCACTTTGTCCAGAAATACGTGAATAGACTCATCGTCGCCTTCGCCGGCGCCAGTTCTGTT
>JAGXSU010000173.1 GCA_018333785.1 Methylomicrobium sp.
CTTTCCGTCTGATGATGGAGCAAGTCCGTTCCGTTGATCAGTGAATTCTCCCTTAATGATCATGGCGATCACAAGCCGATTGTCAGGATTAATAATCACCTGGTTGACAATTCCTGAGACCCAGTCAAGAAAATAAATGGTTTCCCCAATGACCGGCTGTAAAAACGGCTGCGCCTTTATCGCCGGCTTCACCCCGGGGACTTGAATATTATTGATCACACCCCTCGTATTCGGATTTTCAGACGCGCATTTCTCCGCCAGCAATTTCAGGCGTTTATTTCCCACCGTGCCGTTCAGGGATATCACGCCATGCGATGCGCCCGTAAAGAACTTGCAGTTATGTGCCTGTTCCAAACGTCCCAATGCAGCAGCCACGTCAAGCTTAAGCCTATCGTCTAAAATGAGTTGGTTCCGTAGCTCCACAATGCCAGCAATGTCATGGAGGGCGTTGGTTACCCGGCTACTACTGCTTGAACTCCTAATATGACCGTTCAAGGTAACGACACCATTGTTTACACGAACATCAATGTCGGAATAATCCAATGCGCGCAGGACCACATCCCGCCCAAGAGCGCTGGCAATATTGTCTTTTAGCGCCGCATCCTTTTTTTCCGCCGGGCTCGGTGTATTGCCACGCTCGATGATCTGACCCCGCTCAACACACCTTGAAATCTGATCGGGGGTAATTTTTGTCATCTGCACACTGGACATGGTATGTTCCTTCTGTTCAAATCAGTAGACGAGATGGATAAAAAAACATGCGCGGAAATCCCCTTCAAAGAGCCTTTCCGCGAAAATCTACGATAAAAAACCAACAATAATCAAGACAATAATAATGACGGTCAAAATATTGACTACTATGTTTTTTCGACGAATTCCAAGCAAGCTATGATTTCCAAAGAAAACATAAACCCAAAGCATGATAGCCACCAATATCAATACCTTAAGCATGGAAGCCTGCCATGAACGGCTCAAAGGGAAAGCCCACAAAGGGCGCAGGCTCCGGCCGGGAGACTACGCCCTCGAAAAGATGGGTTAGCGGTTGATGATGAATAAAATGCCAGCGATCAACGCGCAAACTCCCGCAATGATGCTCAAGAATCCGCCAAGACCCACACCCAGAAGACCAAGTCCGGTGATCACTAAAAAGACACCGAGCAATATCCATTTCAAGCTCTTCATTGAAATTCTCCTTTTCCAAAGACAACCCGGTTTTTATCCGGCACATTGTGTCAAGCAGGACCTGCCTTTACCAAAAGCAAGTCCCGTCTTCCAGACGAATTCTTTATAGGTCTTTCAACAGAGTTGCGAGCGCCAGGAGGATAAACCCGGCGACCACCAGCCAGAAAGCATAACTGGCAAGTCCCGCGATAACTCCCTGCGCTGCCAATACCCCCAGCAGCGCGAGGATCACGGCGATCCAGAATGTAACTACCTTTGGCGCGCTAAGATTGAGCTTCATGATCTTGATCTCCTTTTTGCATTTATGGACCGATAATTCGCGGGATCAGCTTCCGGAATTTTGAATTGCCTTCTTTCCGGCTTGCGCGGCTTCGGATACATGCTCCAGTTGTTCAACCACCAACTCCTGGCCTTGATGCAATAATTCTTTTGCTTTCTCCCGGCCGCCGACCGTAATCCTGTTTGCGCTTGTTCGTACCTGTGACACGGCGTCCTTGACGATTTCGTTTGTGCGGTCACGCAGTTCGACGCCTTTTTTCTGGATCTGGATGCGGGTATCTCGTCCAGACTGCGGCGCGAGCAACAGCATGGTCACTGCTCCCGCCAGTCCACCGACCAACACGCCAAGCAAAACGCTCAGCAGGGTATTGGCGGGATTTCTGTATTCCTGATTTTCGTTGATCATTGTATTCATCCTTTTCTTCTTAACTTAGTTACGAATATGGCGCTGAAATGGGCTTACTTGCGGAACGGACTGTCAAGGTAAATACCCGCATCCTCCCGTTCCTCCTCCGTCAACTGAACAAGGCTCATCAGCCAATACAGGATGGCTAAAAAGCCGCCCGGCTGCTGTGGCGTATCCGACTCTTGCTGACGGAGGGAATTTTCCATTCCAGTTTTCCTGGTTTATCGATTTGTATGGCTCTCGCTTGAGCTGGTTTCCGTGACAGCCACCACGGGTCCGCGCGGGCGGTACAGGACCAGCCAGACAATTCGTTCCAAAGCCCAGGCGATCAACCCGTAAATGAGCATTGCAAACATGGAGGACAGCTCAAGCACCATGTTGCCCATTGCCGGTGAGGCGACCAACCCTTCAAACGGGAATAAGAACAGGTAGGTGAAACCATAGATCAGGGCGACGATGGGGCTCTCGGGGTTGGCGCCGATCAACTTAAGTCCGATGCGGAGCGCGATCAAAGCCTCGAGGATCCCAAACATCAGCCAGACCAATTGCGTCACCTTAAAGCTAAAGATGCGCTGTTCGCGTTCCGGCTCGCTTTGTGACGTCCTGGTCTCGGATACTCTATTTTCATTTGACATTTTTTACGCTTCTTTCTGAGTGGAGATTTGATTCCCCAAAATGGGGGGGGCACATCTCCGCTGGAACCACCAGCAATCTTTTCGGACAGGGATGTGCTGCATCCCTGTCCGTCCAATTCCAATGCAACCCACTTACATTTAGCGGCGGACTTGCTTATAGATCCACAGCAGGACAACGGAACCAAGCAGGGTGACCAGCATGGTGGGGAGGGTGATGGCGTCGTTGATCGTTCCAACGCCCAGCAGGGGGCTGATGAAATACCCGGCGAGGAAGGCGCCAAGAACGCCCACAACGATATCGAGCAGCAAGCCCTGTTGTGAATTCGTGCGCATGATCCGGCTGGCGATATAGCCGACGATCGCCCCTGCAATCAGATAGATAATGAGGTTCATATTTTTCTCCTTTTTATATACATGGTTGCCCATGTTTGTTATCCGCATCCCATCCCACGCAGGAAGGGATTGCGGCGCTGCACCAACTATTTGACGGAAGCAGGTTGGGTTTTCTTTTTCAGATTGTCTTCAAATTCCGTCATGCGCTTTTCGATCTCCTCGGCGGCGGCTTCGCGGGTATAACCGTACTTTTCCTGAAGTATGCCAGCCAGGATTTCGAATTTACCGGCAGCGCGGTCGAGATCATCATCGGTGAGTTTGCCCCACCATACCTTCGCCTCGCCGCGGATTTGTTTCCATTTGCCTTCTACGATATCTTTATTCATGGTTTGATCCTCCAGATCATTAAAAACTTCAGTATCTTCATCGGCGCAGTCGGATGTTGGTATGGGTTACCTTCCGCGGGACTCGCGCTCATCCATTTCGGCTCTCAACTTTTCCAGGCGGGTGAAATAATCCGGGAATTCCTGCATATGAGCCAGGGCAGCCTTTCCGGTCTGGATCACGCCATCGTGGATCAGTCCCGCTTCAGGATCCATCGTTGCTCCCTTATGATTTCCGATTAAACCCTGATGGAATTGCTCAAGGTCAACCTGCTCCCAATCAATGTAAAGGGAGTCGCCGATACGTTTGGCTTCATCCAAACTGATCTGCCTGCGCTTTTTCATCTGACGGTACCTCCATCATCCTTCAACCAAGAAGTGAGTGGCAATTAAATTCGCCAGTCGGTGGAAAACGCTGTCCCAGTCGACGCCGGCGCTCGGGACAGCGATTATGCGCCGGTTTTCAAAATCCTCATCCTCCGGAACGAAAGCCCGCCGCGATGGTACGCAGGCGTCCCGCCACCCGGTCCGGCGTCTCGCCTTTGCTGATAAATGCATCGGCGCCGGCAGAGAGGGCGGCTTGATGACGGGCATCCAGATGGCTGATGAGAATAATGACCAGGGCCGCCGGGCAGGCTTTTCGAAGTTCATCCAGAGCCGCGGTCGGGGAATCAGGCAGCAAGCCCCAATCGATCAGCAGCATATCGGTGCGGCTGAGCGGCGCCTGCGCCAGTGTGATCGCCCAATCGGCGGCTTCACCGGCGATTTCCATCTTCAGGTCCAGCAATACCAGCCGCAGGGCGGAACGTTCTTCGGGGATTGCATCGGCAATATATACACGGGTCATACCTTCATCGTATGACATAAACTCCCCAACCGCATCCTGCGGTTGGGGAGTATTCATCTACGCCACTTGGGGGAGGGCTATTGCAGGAACGGCAACAACCTGACCGAAGCGCAAAACACGGAATCAGATTCCATCACCCAGCAGTTGAAATAGATGAAGATCAGCGCTACAACGACCACGATCACCAGGAACCCGGCCACGTTGCGGAACAACTTGGAGATCGCCAACAGGATGACCGCCCCGCCCAGCGAGACCAGCAAGGCTGGCAGACTGAAATCGCCTTCGTTGATCGTGCCAACATTGAACAGCGGGCTTAGAAAGATGCCCGCCAGGAACGCGCCGACGATGCCGACAACAATATCGGCGATCAATCCCTGCCGGCTGTTGGTCTTCATGATCAGGCTGGCGACCCAGCCGATCACAGCCCCCACGATGATCCATATCATAAAATTGATCATTTTCTTTTCTCCTGAATGATGATTTCCTTCCGCTTACTCTTCGAGAACGAACGTGACCTTCAACTGGACGCGGTATTCCGTTATTTGCCCTTTATCGTCCAGCTTGACCTGCTGGTTCTCGACCCAGGCGGACTTGAGATTCTTCAGCGTTTTATGAGCGCGCGCAACGCCCACCTTGATGGCATCGTCAAAACTTTTTGGCGATGACGCGATGATCTCACTTACTTTTGCTACTGACATGGTAGGACTCCTTTTTGGTTTAAATGAACTTCAGGCGTTAAACACAACCCGCCCCAATGGACATTTGTTATTCTTTATTCAGTATA
>JAGXSU010000174.1 GCA_018333785.1 Methylomicrobium sp.
GCTCTATGCCAGCATCCATGCTGGCAAAGCCTTTGCCGAACAACCCGTTGCCTCCTTAGGCACTGCCGAAATTAGAAGTGCGAAAGGTATAATCTGTTTGGCTGCCGGGATGACGGCTCTCCCATGCATAATCGCAGTTTGTTTTTGAAGTTATGGGCAAACCCCATTACTTTGATGATTAAGCTTTTTTGAGCAAGACATTTTTTAAGCGCCATTCCTCTTCGGGTTCTATGGCTTTAAGAAAGCTGATTTTACTCTGGGCTCCGGTTGCAACCGGTACGCCGTTCCGGTATAAAATTTTATGACTGGCTAATGCCGGGATGCGTTGACCGGGGGTAATTACGCCGGTCAAATTGAGCGGGTCGGCGGCATTGATAACCACAAGATCATCCTGCTTTGCATTTCTTCGGATGGCTCTCAACCCTTCAAGGGCTTGCGGTAACGCGAACTGTTCTCCTGAAAAACCCTCTACAAACCGTCCTCCCCGTAATTCGCCGCGTGCTTCCATTCTTCGAAATACATAGAGTAACTCCCGCCATGATGGCATGATCGATTCCATTTCCAGTACTTTTCTGAATACGACGCCATAGCGTCTGAGCAGAATTTTAGCGACATGTTCACAGTGCCCATAGCGCTGATTGTCCTGGGTCAAACCTGGCCTGATGAGAGACCAGCGTCCGGCAGCAGTAAATGGATCGTAAGCCGGGTAACGCTTGCTGCGGCGGTGAAGGATTTTTTGCGTCGTAATGAGGGTACGTAATCCTTGAAAACTGTCTGCCGTGATAAGCCCCCATGCCGCCAATTCCGCCAATCCTTCTTCAACTTGCGCTTTCAGTAAGCCTGTTTCGGCAGCCAAATCCTCAAAAAAACTGGCGCCCGATTGCCTGAGGGCCGTGATGATTTTTTGTGCCGGACTGGAGAGTGCTGCCAGATCAGGGCTTGATAGCGGTGCATAAGCACGCCAATGATCAAGATGGGGCCGCGCGATAAAACTTATGGGCGTGCTTTTTCCGGCCGGATTTTTCCGGCGATTCTGGGTTTGAGGTGGCTGTAAACGTAACCAGATGATCTTGCCCATGCTGCATAATTGATCGAGATCGGATTTCTGATAACTGCGAATGCGTGAAGGTAATATGTCGGCTTCCCAACTGACAGCTGGAAGCCCCAGTCCCTCTAACTGCAACAGAGACTCCTGCAAAGCTCCGGCACCTTCGCCTTTGTCATCGAAGCGATGCCAATGGAATAAAAAGCGCATGAAGTCAGCTGCGGGAACCGGTTCTATTTCGCTACGCAACTGTTTTAGCGTGTAGCGATGAATTCTTGCCAATAAACCGCGATCACACCATTCAATACTGTCTGACCCAGGCTGGGTAAACTGGCCTTGTATGGCAAAACCTTCAACCTGCAGTGCTTCAAGCGCCGCTTGAACCCTCTTGTTTTCAATACCGATTGATGACGCCAGCGCGCTGGCGGTTACAGGGCCTAAACCTTCCATTCGGCTGCGTATGATGTCAACGAGACTGTTTTCAGGTGTTTCGACTTTGTCCGGGATGGCGTTTATGGCAGGTTCAAGACGGGCATTGGGAAATACCTGCATCACCGTTTGCAAGCGTTCAGCAGCGACCCACAGCTTTATCCCTGAATCCAGGGTCACTAAGGTAGCTCGCTGTGTTTGCTGAAGACTTTTAAACAATACGGGCCATGATTGATCTTTCCTGTTGATTGTTTCGTGCCCGTTCTGCCCCTCGTTTTCTGTGATAAAAGCCAGCATCACCAACGCGTCATGAAGTTCATCATGTGAGTTTGCCTGCGGCCAGGCTTCCATTTTTACACGGTCAATGGCTTCCGGACTCAGTCGGCCTAAATCGCCCGCATTTTGAGGATTGATAAAGCGCCGTTGCTGAACCGCCAGCGTTCGCCGTTCTTCTGCCGGTGCATCATCCAAAAACGCATAAGGACGCGCATTCAATATTTCCAGGGCCAGCGGAGAAGGGGAGGTTAAATCTTTGGCTAGCACCTGTATGGTTTTGTGTTCGATTCCGGACAACAGGCGAATCAAGCCATCGATATCCATCAGTTCATTCAAACAGTCATAAAGCGTTTGATTGACTAAGGGGTGATCAGGAATGGCCCGATCTCCTGCAATATTTTCCTGACAGGCCAGTTGATCCGGAAAAATGACGGCAATCAGATCTTCGGCATCGTTACGCTGAAAATAGGCGGGCACTTTTTTCCCGGCACGGTTGCGTGGGACAGCCAGGGCCGTATTGGCAACCCACCGCCAGCGAGTCGGAAACATAGGGGCGGCAAGCAAAGCCTGAATCAAAATAGCTTTGACTGTCGCCGATTTAAGGTAATGCGCCGGTTCCTCCAGGGGAAAACTATGGGTAGGTCCCAAAGACAGCACAATAGCATCTTCTCCTGCGGCCGCCTGCAGTTCAAAGTTGAATGTCCGGCAAAAGCGCTTACGCAAAGCCAGTCCCCAGGCCCGGTTGATACGAGAACCGAAAGGCGAGTGAATGACGAAATGCATATCGCCGGTTTCATCAAAAAAACGTTCGAATACGATCGTTTGCTGGGTAGGGATGATAGAAAGCGCTGCTTTTGCCGATGCTAAATACTGAACCAATTGGTCAGCAGCGGCAGGATCGAGGTTGATCGAATCAGTCAAATACTGAAGCGCAGGCTGAATGCCTTGCTCTAGTTTATGATCGATAGTATCACGCAGATCTGACACCGCTTGGGAGAGTTCATCCGTGCGCCCCGGCGCTTCGCCAAACCAAAACGGAATATTGGGCGGCAAACCGTGCGCATCTTCAACATAAACCCGGCCTTGTTCGACTTTTAAAAGCCGATATGAGTTATTTCCCAGCTGAAAAATATCACCGGGTATGCTTTCAAAAGCAAAGTCTTCGTTCAACGTGCCTACGAACAAACCCTCCGGTTGCATAATGACGTCATAATCGAATTGGTCCGGGATCGCACCGCCGTTGACGATGGCCGTCAACCGCGCGCCTTTTCTGGCTCTCAATACGCCGTGAACGGCATCACGGTGCAAATAAGCACCTCGTCGGCCTCTTCGCGTACTGTAACCTTCACTGAGCATTTTGACCACTTTTATAAAGGTCTCATAGTCGAGATTGTTATAAGGCCAGGCTTGAGTAAAGGCTTCATAAAGTGCTTTTTCCTGCCATTCCCGGCAAGCAACTTCCGCCACTATTTGTTGAGCCAAAACATCCAAAGGATGGTCAGGTAGCTTGATTTTGTCCAGTTCGTCATGACTGATAGCGATAAGCATCGCCGTACATTCGACCAAATCGTCGCGTGATAAAGGAAACAGCTTACCTTTGGGGGTAGCACCCAGGCGGTGACCTGACCGGCCGACTCGCTGTAATAACCCGGCGATGCTGCGCGGTGAACCGATTTGACAGACCAGATCGACATCGCCAATATCAATGCCCAATTCCAGTGATGCTGTCGCTACCAGCGCTTTGAGACTGCCCTGCTTCAAACGCTGTTCGGCGTTGAGTCGATGTTCTTTGGCAAGGCTGCCGTGGTGTGCGGTTACATGATCCTCGCCTAATCGCTCGGCCAGGCCGGCAGCCAGGCGTTCAGCCAATCTTCTGGTATTGACAAAAATCAGTGTGGTACGGTGTTGTTCGATTAAATCAACCAGACGAGTATAAATTTCCTGCCATACCTCACTGGCCATGATCGATTCCAAAGGCGATCCGGGGACTTCTATTTGAAGATCGCGCTGACGTTTATGGCCTGTATCAATGATCTGGCAGGGCTTGTTGCGATTTCCGGTCAAGAACCTCGCCGTGTCTTCAATGGGTTTTTGTGTAGCGGACAGACCGATTCTAACCACGGGCGCTACGGTTAACTGGTCCAAACGCGCCAACGATAAAGCCAGATGAGCACCCCGTTTGTTACCTGCCAGCGCATGAATTTCATCGACAATGACAGTTTTAACGGTGCTAAGCATTAAGCGCCCGGAATCTGACGTGAGCAAAACATAAAGCGATTCAGGCGTGGTAACCAGGATATGCGGCGCGCACCGTTTCATGGCATTGCGTTCTGACGTTGAGGTGTCGCCGGTGCGTGTTTGCACACGTATGGGTACATCCGGCAGGCCATTTTCCAACAGTGCAAACTGAATGCCTTCCAGAGGCCATTCCAGATTTTTATGAATATCGTTGGACAGGGCTTTTAAAGGTGAGATATAAAGTATCACCGTTTCGTCGGGTAAAGGTGATGCTATCCCTTGAACAATAAGCTGGTTGATTGCCGCCAAAAATGCGGCCAGTGTTTTACCCGAGCCGGTAGGTGCAGCAATCAGCGTAGCATGACCGGCTTGTATAGCTGGCCAAGCCAGCGACTGAACGTCAGAAGGCGCTGAAAAATGGCTTTTAAACCATTCTGAAACGGCAGGATGAAAATTGTTTAAGCTCATTTAGCTATTAAACGATGGATACGGTGGTGTATTTATCGTTATCATCATATCAGCAAGCTGATTATTGCGAATAGGCTTCTGTTTATAACCTTATGAATCAATGTTTATCATGACCTAAGTCCGAATGACATTGTTTTAATCTGCTGGAGTTTCATGCGCTTACACATAATAAGAATTTTTGCGGTTTTAATTTTATGGCTGCAATTTGGCCAAACGCAAGCTGATGAAGTGCTGTCAGCGACAATAGCCAGAGTTAAACCGAGCATTGTCGTTGTGGGCTCATTTCAGAAAACACGCACGCCTCGCGGCCTTTTTTTAGGCACCGGTTTTGCGGTAGGTGACGGCACTTTGATTGCTACCAACGCCCATGTTATCTCCAAAGAAAAAGATTTAAGCCACAAAGAAGCTTTAGCAATATTCGTTCGAAGAGACGGTAAAGAGGAAATGGCTTTTGCCACTGAATTGAAAGTGGATCCCGTCCATGATATTGCGGTTTTAAAGCTGGCAGGTACCGCCCGTTTAACGCCGATGATACTGGGCGATGCCGGCCAGGTCAAAGAAGGTCAAGACATTGCCTTTACCGGATTTCCAATCGGCATGGTTTTAGGGCTTTATCCTGTCACCCATCAGGGCATTATTTCCGCCATTTCACCCACTGTCATTCCCCAGTTAAGCGGAAAGTTATTAAGCTCGGATATGCTGAAACGCTTGCGAGAGCCCTATGACGTATTTCAACTCGATGCCACGGCATATCCGGGTAACAGTGGCAGTCCGCTTTATGATCCGCAAACAGGCAGTGTCATTGGCATCATTAATAAAGTTTTTGTTCAGGAAGGAAAGGAGTCGGCGATTACAAAGCCCAGCGGCATAACCTATGCCATGCCGGTAACCTATTTGAAAAAATTATTAGATAACGTCGATTGAAAGCCACTCTTGAGCTATGCTTTTCAACATGCCTGATCCATAGTTAACCCTTTTGCTTAGCAATGTAAAAATTTAATCGTCATTCAGCTCTTATAAACCGTTTCTTGCTTATATACAGTTTTTATTTTTAACTTACTTTAACTCCCTATGATAAGGATTTTCCGACACTACATCTCAAGTGCATTCTTGTGGCTGCTCATATTAGAAGCCTTTGTGTTCTATTTTTCCATGTATCTAGGCAGCCAGCTCCGTTTTCTCTATGAGGCGAGCTGGTATTCAGAATCTGACATCATTGCTGCAAGTTTTGTTTTTGTCGTTGTCGTGACCTTGTGCAATATTTCCCTTGGTTTATACCGGCGTAATCTGGGAACCCACGATTACGATTTACTTGCACGGGTCAGCTTCAGTTTTGGCATTGCGATCGCGGCTGTCGTTTCCGTTTATTATATTTTCCCAGAATTTCTGATCGCCAGAAGCGTGCTGGGTGCGGCGGTTATTATTGCCTTTTTGGGGATGATGATCATCCGCTATTTTTTTTACCGCTATGCCAAAATAGAGCGCATTAAAAAACAGGTTTTAGTCGTTGGCAGCGGAAAAAAAGCGGTTGAATTGGTGACTCTGAATGACAGCTATATTCATAAAACCTTTAATATCACCGGTTTTCTGGCTCTCCCGGACGAGCAGGTGCTGGTCGATAAATCATTATTGATTAATTCTGATACCTCGTTATGCGAGACCTGTCAGCAGTTGAACATTGATGAAATTGTGTTGGCTATTGATGACAGAAGGCGCAGTATGCCGATCAGCACCTTACTGGATTGCAAAATGTCCGGCCTGGATATCATCGATTTGGTCACCTTTTATGAACGCGAGCAAGGGCTTATCTCGTTAAATAATGTTTACCCGAGCTGGTTTTTATTCTCTGACGGATTTGCGGTAAGCGGATTTCGATCACTGACCAAAAGAGTGTTTGATATCATCACGAGTGTTATTTTGCTGGCCGTTTCCTGGCCTGTCATGTTGCTGACTATCATCGCCATCATGGTGGAAGATGGCATTAAGGCCCCGTTTTTTTATAAACAGGTCAGGGTAGGCGAGAACAACAAGCATTTTAAAGTGATTAAATTCAGGAGCATGGTAGTCAATGCCGAAAAGAATGGCGCGCAATGGGCAAAACTGCGTGACAACAGAATTACGAGGGTGGGTGCCTTCATCAGAAAAGTAAGAATTGACGAATTGCCGCAGATTTTTAACGTATTGAAAGGTGACATGAGTTTTGTCGGGCCCAGACCCGAGCGCCCTGAATTTGTAGACGGATTTATTGAACGCATCGATTACTATGCTGAACGGCATCGCGTCAAACCGGGCATCACCGGCTGGGCACAGATTTGTTATCCCTATGGCGCCAGCGAAGAAGATACGGTAAGAAAATTGGAATATGACCTTTATTATGTGAAAAACTACAGCATGTTTCTTGATATGAGCATCATTTTGCACACGATCGAAATAGTGTTATGGGGCAAAGGCGCCAGATAACATCAGTTTGGCAATAGAAAGATCAGTAAAAATAATCTTGTTAACTCAGTTTAAGGTGATTTTGTTTTGACGAATAAAACGATTTTAGTAACAGGTGGCGCGGGGTATATCGGCAGTCACACCTGTGTGGAGTTATTAAATGCCGGTTTTACTATTGTGGTGATTGATAATCTTTCCAACAGTAAAATCGAAGCGCTAAAGCGCGTCGAGAGAATCACTGAAAAATCGCTCGTATTTTATCAGGCCGATATTAGGGATAAAGACGCGCTTGCTTCGGTTTTTAAACAGCATCACATTGATGCGGTCATACATTTTGCCGGACTTAAAGCGGTAGGGGAATCCTGTCAACAGCCCTTAGCGTATTACGATAACAATGTGCATGGCACGCTGGTTTTACTGCAGGTTATGGAACAATTCAACGTAACAGACCTGGTTTTCAGCTCTTCGGCTACGGTTTATGGCGATCCTCATACCGTGCCAATCAAAGAAAACTTTCCTTTATCCGCCACCAATCCTTATGGCAAAACAAAGCTGCATATCGAAGAGATTTTGCGGGATTTATCGAAAGCCGATTCATTCGGGGCCAAGAAAAGACCCTGGAATATCGCAATCCTGCGTTACTTTAATCCGGTAGGGGCCCATCATAGCGGCTTGATAGGTGAAGACCCTAATGGGATTCCCAATAATTTGATGCCTTACATTGCCCAGGTTGCGGTCGGTAAACTCAGCCAGTTGTCGATTTTTGGCAATGACTATCCTACAAAAGACGGTACGGGAGTAAGAGACTACATTCATGTGGTTGATTTGGCGAAAGGGCATCTTAAAGCGCTAGAGGCTTTGTTTTCCTGCCATGATGATAGCCGTTCTTGTAAAGCCTATAATTTGGGGACGGGAAAAGGATACAGCGTGCTGGATATGGTAAATGCATTTTCCCGCGTAACCGGACTGGCCATTAAATACCGGTTTGTTGATCGCCGGGAAGGTGATGTAGCAGAATGTTATGCCGATCCCTCTCTTTCGGCAGACGAATTGAGCTGGGAAACAGACAAGAACCTCGACGATATGATGCGAGATACCTGGAATTGGCAAAGTAACAATCCTACTGGTTACGCCTAGCCTTTTATTTAACCGGATACAAACAGTGAGCTTTCCGAAGGAGCGGGCCATGCCCGCGCTCGAACCACCTCAGGTCACGGGTATGGCTTACTACAACCAAGACCTTAATTATTTGGCCAATAAATTTTGCGAGATTAATCCTCGGCTGAGCAATAGATTGATCACCGATTGAACACATTCATCCAATGATTGCTGATGGGTATTCACAATTAACTCCGGCCTATCCGGCTCTTCATAAGGCGAGCCAATGCCTGTAAAGAAAGGGATTTTGCCTTCACGGGCTTTCTTATATAAGCCTTTGACGTCGCGTTCTTCGCAGGTCTGTAGCGGGCATTGGCAGTAAATTTCAATAAAATCACCATGAGGAACCAGCTTTCTGGCCGCACTCCGATCAGACCTGAAGGGCGATATGAAAGCCGTCAGCGTAATAACCCCGGCTTCAATCATTAACTTGGCCAGTTCACCAATTCTTCGGATGTTCTCGATCCGGTCTTCATCGTTAAAACCCAGGTCACTGCATAAGCCATGACGGACATTATCGCCATCCAGCACAAAGGTAGAACATTCCGAACGATGAAGGTAATCCTCTACTGCATGCGCAAGCGTTGACTTTCCGGAGCCTGATAATCCAGTAAACCAAAGAATCACACTTTTGTGGCGATGAAGCCGTTCTCGGTCGGTACGGGTTACAGTGGCATTATGCCAAACAGTGTTTGAACTTTTTTTAGTCATAAAGGGCGGTCGCTGTTAGGTTTCAAATAGCGTAATAAGATTCAAATTGTTTAATAAATGCTGGCAGGTTATCCTTTTCCAAGTGATTGATGCCTGCCGCCGCTTTACGGCCACCCCCGGTGGGAAAGGCTGAGCAAATTTCATCGGCACCGTATTTATTGTTCAAAGGCGCTCTCACGCTGACTAAATATCCACCTTTTTCATTAAGGCTGACAATAGCATGAGCTCTATCGGGCGCCGCATTGGCCAGTTCGTTTGCAAAAACGCCACTGATCCGCCTGGACCACGTCTCATCAGGCAAGTGATACACGGCAATAATCGCGTTGCTGTACTCAGGCTTCAGTTGTAAGGCTTGATTCATGTCATCTTCAAAGCCATTGATCAACTTCTGATGAATCAAACGGCTATTGGCAATAAACTCGAACGGGGATAAGTAACTGACCATTTCTTTGTAAAGCTGGTCAGGCGGCAGATGCAAGTCTTCAATTGAATGTCCGTAACTGTTGTAATTGATGCAAACGCCGAGTTGTTTTAACTGACCGGTTTGTTCTGACGATAAATGAGATTCAGCTGCCAGCTTTAAGGCCACAGCATCAAGATTATCTCCAAAAGCGGCTGTAATAGCCCATAAGCGGAAACGCCCCTGCAAATGCCGATCTACCAATAAGCTGGTACAAATATTGGTATCCGTGTCGATCAGGGTTGTCAGGTTGCTATGGACAGGTATCTCACCAGGTCGATGATGATCAACGTAGAACACGGATGCGCCCTGTTTGAGCACTGCATTTAAAGCGGCACAGTTTTTCTCAAGTGAAATATCCAGAACGACGATACGGTCTCCCGGTTCGGCAGTAACCCTTTCGAGTAAAGAAATATCTCTTTTTACCCCGGTAATCAAACTTGAACTGACAGGTTCAGCCAAACGAAGCTGAATGAGAGCACAAATGCCATCGGCATCGCCGTTAAATACATCGTATTGCATAGCGTTATAAGTTGTAAGAAAGTTGGTAAAGTCTAGCTTGGAACTTATACTTAACGAAGAAATTTTGTAAATTAAGCTACATTTTTAGACTGATCCAAAAATCCTTAAGAAAATTCTCAGCATCTGTCACTATAATTAGCGGCAAAAACATTCCTATCTATTTCAATGCAATTCCCAATTGATGGCTCAATTTCTGAAGTTATTCGTAAACACCTATTAATTTAAAGGACACCTATGATTCCTGTCATTTTATCCGGCGGTTCAGGCACCCGTTTATGGCCATTGTCGCGCGGTCAGTACCCCAAGCAGTTTTTGCCGTTGGTCACTGACAAAACGATGGTGCAAGAAACCTTACTAAGACTGAATGGTCTTGAAGGGATTCAAGCGCCCATTGCCGTGTGCAATGAAGATCATCGCTTTATGATGGCTGAGCAATTATGGGAAATAGGCGGCAAACCGCAAGCCATTATTCTTGAACCCATGGGCAAAAATACCGCGCCCGCAGTGGCCATGGCGGCTTTGTCCGTCAAGCCTGAGGATGTTTTGCTGGTTCTTCCCGCTGATCATGTGATTGCCAATGTGGCGGCTTTTCACCAAGCAGCAATTGCCGCCAACCAATTGGCGCAAGCGGGGCAGCTGGTCACTTTCGGCATTGTACCCACTGAGCCGGAGACTGGATACGGTTACATTAAGCGTTCATCTTCGCGTATCGGTGAAGCCTATCAGGTTGCCGCTTTTGTGGAAAAGCCCGATCAGAAAACCGCTGAAACTTATGTAAGCAGCGGCGAGTTTTTCTGGAATAGTGGCATGTTTGCTTTTAAAGCCCAGACTTTTTTGGATGAATTGCAAAAGTTTAACCCGGAAATGCTGCAAGCATGCAAAAACGCATTGAATGGCGCCCAAGTCGATCTTGACTTTACCCGGCTTGATAAAGACGCTTTTTCGGCCTGCCCATCCGATTCCATTGATTATGCCGTGATGGAAAAAACCGATAAAGCGGTAGTTATTCCGCTGGATGCCGAATGGAATGATGTGGGCTCCTGGTCTGCTTTGTGGGATGTCACTCAAAAAGATGACTCGGGCAACGCGGTATTCGGAGATGTGGTCACTATCGACACAAAAAACTCATACATTTATTCCAGAAATAAACTGGTAAGCGCCATTGGTGTTGAAGATCTGGTCATCATAGAAACCGATGATGCTGTTTTGGTGGCGACAAAGAGCCGTGTTCAGGATGTCAAGGACGTGGTTAACCTGTTAAAAAGCCAAAACCGTCCGGAAGCCGATACACATCGAAAAGTCTTCAGGCCTTGGGGACATTACGATACCGTGGACAAAGGCGAGCGTCACCAGACCAAGCGAATTGTGGTCAAGCCAAGGGCTAAATTGTCTTTACAAAAACATCATCACCGCGCAGAGCATTGGATTGTTGTCAGAGGGACCGCGTTGGTAACCAAAGGCGATGAGCAAATTCTGATTGCTGAAAATGAATCTATCTACATTCCATTAGGTACCGTTCATAGCTTGGAAAATCCAGGTGTCATTCCTCTTGAAATGGTGGAAGTCCAATCCGGAACCTATCTGGGCGAAGATGATATTGTCAGGTTTGAAGATAAATACGGTCGAATTTAAAAGAGGATAATAAAAACAATGAAACAAATAGTCACCAAAGCAGTTTTCCCCGTTGCAGGATTAGGTACGCGATTTTTACCTGCAACCAAAGCAAGTCCCAAAGAAATGTTGCCGGTGGTTGATAAACCGCTGATTCAATATGCCGTGGAAGAGGCCGTAGCCGCTGGCATCGACACCATGATATTTGTGACCGGACGAACCAAAAACTCAATCATGGATCACTTTGACAAGGCGTACGAGCTTGAAAAAGAACTGGAGTCAAAAAATAAAACGGAACTCCTGAAAATTCTACAAAATATTGTCCCGCCGCATATCTCATGTGTTTTTATCCGCCAATCTGAAGCCTTGGGTTTGGGTCATGCGGTTTATTGTGCACGGCCTATCGTAGGTGACGAGCCTTTCGCAGTGATACTCGCAGACGACCTGATCTATGATAAAAATCGAGGCTGTATGCGGCAGATGGTAGAGCTATACCACCAACAACATTGCAGCATTCTGGGAGTTGAGCGAGTGGCACCTTCCGAGACAGGCAGCTACGGGATTGTCAAAACGGAAGAGTATTCAGGAACATTCGGCCAGGTTGACTTGATAGTTGAAAAACCCAAACCCGAAGTGGCTCCTTCCAATCTCGCTGTAGTAGGCCGTTATATCTTGACTCCGGCTATTTTCGACAAAATAAAGAATACCCAAAGAGGAGCCGGCGGCGAAATTCAATTGACGGATGCCATTGCGTCGCTGCTTTCGGATGAACGGGTTCTTGCTTTCGAATTTGAAGGAAAGCGTTATGATTGCGGTTCCAAACTAGGGTTTCTTACCGCTACAGTCGAACTCGGTTTATTACATAAAGAGCTGAAAGAGGATTTCGCTGTTTACTTAAAAAATCTTGCTAAAACGCTTTAGGTTTAATTTAGGTTAATTATTCAGAGTATATGCTTTTCGCAACCCAACTTTTAATGCCATGACATTTGAAATGTTGGGTTAGCTACCGCCAACCCAACCTCCCTTGTGCGACTCTTCTTTCCGATTTTTAAAGGGATTATACCCAATTCATCAATACTCACTAAAAAGTAACCTAGCTCAATCGTATAACCAGCTATAATTTCAAGCTGATTTTACTTTTTAAGTTTGAGCATGAAAGTTTTACACATCCTTGATCATTCTATTCCGTTGCATAGCGGCTATACGTTCCGGACCAGAGCCATTTTGGAACAACAACGGCTATTAGGCTGGGATACTTTTCACGTTACGTCCCCAAAACAGATAGGGGTAAAAGAGCCGATCGAGTGGGCGGACGGTTTCAAGTTTTACCGCTCCCAAGCGATCACGGGTTTAAGGGCTCAATTACCTATTGTTAATCAATGGGCTGTCGTCGAGGCCTTGGCCAAACGTCTGGATCAGATTATTCCTGAAATCAAACCTGATATTCTGCATGCGCATTCACCGGCATTAAATGGTTTGGCGGCAGTAAAGGCCTCAAAGAAATTCGGTATTCCCCTGGTCTATGAATGCCGGGCATTCTGGGAAGATGCCGCGGTCGACCATGGCAGTACAACAGAAGGAAGTCTGCGTTACCGATTGACTCATGCCCTGGAAACCTATGTTTTCAAACGGGCAAATGCGGTGACCACCATCTGCGAGGGACTGCGTCTAGACATCATCGGCCGAGGTATTGCCGAAGATGAAATCACGGTTATTCCCAATGCGGTGGATATCGATAAATTCACTTATGATACAAAAGCCGATCCGGACATGCGGGGCCAATTAGGACTTAACGATAAAATTGTATTGGGTTTTATCGGCTCTTTTTATGCGTATGAAGGCATCCCATTATTGTTGGAAGCGATGCCCGCCCTACTTGAAAAACGACCTAATGCTAGATTATTACTGGTTGGCGGAGGTCCACAGGAATCAGTAATCAAACAAAAAACAAAGGATCTGAATCTCAATGATCATGTGATTTTTACCGGACGCGTCCCTCACGATAAAGTGCAGGATTATTATAACCAGGTTGATATCTTCGTTTACCCACGTTTGCCCATGCGTTTGACCGAATTGGTCACACCGCTGAAACCTCTGGAAGCAATGGCTCAGGGCAGGTTGGTTGTCGCGTCGGATGTGGGCGGGCATAAAGAGCTCATTAACAAGGGTCAGACAGGTTATTTGTTCGAAGCGGGAAATGCCGGTAACTTGACCCAGGCATTGACTACGCTCATTGATGATCGAGCTGACTGGGACAGAATACGACTCAATGGACGGCATTTTGTTGAGCAGGAAAGAAATTGGGCAGCTAGCGTTGGCCGGTATCAAGCCGTTTATTCAAAGCTGTGTCAATGAGTTAATGCATGAAATCACAGCAGCCCCGCCTGATCGTTTATTGTTCATTGTTCCCGAGTTCTGTGCAGCCGAATGCCGGTGTATTCATTCGAGAACGGCTATTTAAAGTCGGTCAGCATTGTCCGATTGTTGTGGTTTCACCGGTTCCCTGGTTTCCCTTTCAGAATCTTCTACGTCGATTTAAACCGGGCTTTAGACCTCAGCCGCCGCGCTATGAAAATCAGAAAGGTGTAGACGTCTATTTTCCGCGTTTCTTCTCTGTGCCTGGATTCTTAAAAAATTTGGATGGTTTTTTTATGGCATTGGGTTCAATGTTGACTTTGTATAAGCTTAAGAAATCATTTGTGTTTAATATCATTGACGCGCATTTTGCTTATCCTGATGGCTATGCTGCAACCTTGTTGGGAAGATGGTTTAAGGTGCCGGTGACTATCACGTTGCGAGGCACTGAAGTTCCCTTATCAAACATGCCTGGAAGAAAAAAAAGATTGCTTGAAGCGCTGGCTGATGCAACCAAAATCTTTTCGGTTGCCGATTCGCTCAAGCGCCATGTGGTTTCGCTGGGTGCTCAAAACGATAAAATCGAAGTGATAGGAAACGGTGTCGACACGGATAAATTCCACCCCGTTGATAGGCTTAAAGCGCGTGAGCGATTCGCTTTGCCCGAAAACGCTAAAGTACTGATTTCAATCGGTGGTTTGGTTGATAGAAAAGGTTATCATCGGGTGATAGAAGTTCTGCCTGCCTTACTGAATGAATTTCCCGATTTGATCTATATCATTGTCGGTGGCGCATCGCCAGAAGGGAATAATCGCCACTTTTTGGAACAACAAACCGCATCTTTGAATGTGTCTGACCACGTCAGATTTTTAGGCCCCTTACCCTCGGATGAGCTCAAGTATCCGCTCTCGGCCGCCGATGTGTTCGTTTTGGCGACAGCCAATGAAGGTTGGGCCAATGTTTTTCTTGAGGCTATGGCCTGCGGACTTCCGGTTGTTACAACGGATGTGGGCGGTAATAAGGAAGTGGTCAATGACGATAACCTGGGAGAGATAGTTTCTTTTGGTAACCCGACTGAACTTCAAGAAGCGCTGTCGAAGGCATTAAACAAAAATTGGAATAAAAACTCCATCATCGATTACGCAAAACAAAATGCGTGGCAAACGCGGGTAGATCGACTGGTCACTATTTTTCAAGGTGTGATTGAGGATAAACAATGAATTGTTATACAAAGTGGGTGACTCATGTTGTCTTTCCAGTACACGAATGGTTGAAAAAACACACGACAGTTGCTGTTCGCAAAGACATGGAAAAAACTCAATGGCTAGCAGCATCTGATTTAAAAAAGCTCCAGTTGGACAATCTCAAATCATTTTTAAAAGAAGTTGAACAACGGGTTCCTTATTACCGGAACCTATTCAAAACGCTCAACTTTGATCCGAATAAATTAAATTCACTGGAAGAATTAAGTCATTTACCGCTAACTGACAAATCAATTATCAGACAGCACAGTAACGAATTAAAGGCTCTCGATGCTACCGGACTCAGCCGTTTTAATACCGGAGGTTCAAGCGGTGAACCTCTGGTTTTCTTTATAGGAAAAAACAGGGTCAGTCACGATGTCGCGGCAAAATGGCGCGCAACACGCTGGTGGGGCGTCGATATCGGTGATCCGGAAATAGTCGTTTGGGGGTCACCCATCGAATTAGGCAAACAGGACCGCATCAAATTAATCCGGGACAAACTGCTCAGAACCCATTTGTTGCCAGCGTTTGAAATGTCGGAAGCCAAACTCGATGAATTTGTTCAGCACATACAAGCGCTCAAGCCAAAAATGCTGTTTGGCTATCCTTCGGCGCTCGCGCACATTGCCCGTCATGCCCAAAAGCATAATAAAAAACTGAACGATCTTGGCATTAAAGTCGCCTTTGTCACATCAGAACGGCTGTACGATCATCAACGTGAGATGATTGAAACAACCTTTGGCTGTCCTGTTGCCAACGGTTATGGTGGCAGGGATGCCGGATTTATTGCTCATCAATGTCCGGCTGGTGGAATGCACATAACCGCTGAAGATATCATCGTAGAAATCATCGATAAGCAGGGACAGGTATTGCCGGTGGGTGAGGAAGGGGAAATTGTCATTACGCATTTGGCAACTGCGGATTTTCCGTTTATTCGTTACCGTACCGGCGATATAGCCAAACTTAGCAATGATCTTTGCGCCTGCGGGCTTGGGTTACCTTTGCTTAAAGATATTCAGGGACGAACTACGGATTTTGTCGTCGCAAAAGACGGCACGGTCTTACATGGCTTGGCTTTAATCTATGTTTTGCGTGATTTGCCGGGCATCGGAGGATTCAAGATTATACAAACCAGTCTTGACGAAACCCGCATTCAAATAGCAAGAGATCAGGGTTATGACTCTGCCTGCGAAGAAACGATACAGCAAACCTTTAAAAAACGTTTGGGTACCGATGTTGCAATACACATTGATTATGTTGACCACATAGAGAAGGAAAAATCAGGTAAATTCCGCTATGTTGTAAGTCATGTCGAATTAAAAGAATAGGTAAGCATATGGGATTTATTGCCGGTAGTTTTACGGACACGCCAAACCAGCATCAACCAGAACAGTGGTTGCAAAGTATTAAACAACAGGTGCCGCAGTTTTTACGTGATGACCTGAATGTGTCCAAAGCTGGAGAGTTATGCTATTTAGCAATGGATAAGAGCCTGATCGCCGGTCCGCATTATGTGATTGCGGATGAGGGAGGTCATCATCTCGCTAAAGATCAACTGCAAAAACTGGCGGAACGCTTTATCGAAAAAGGTTCTTCATCTTTAAATCAAGCCGAATACCCGTTTAATGGCTTAATGTTCAATCCAGCCAAAAAAGAAATTCTGTTGATGACTGATTTTCTGGGGCTCACTCATCTTTATTACGCTCAAATACCCGGTGGTCTCGTTTTCGGATCAACAGCTGATGCGGTTATTGCTCACCCCTTGGTGAGTGATGAAGTATCTCAACAGACGGTTTATGATTATCTTTACTTCCATCACTGTCCCAGTCCTAATACAATTTACAAACAGGTTAAAAAATTAGAGGGCGGGCAACTTCTGGTTTACAAAGAGGGCAAGGTGACACTCAGGTATTACTGGGTGCCGGAGTTTTCAGAAAACCGGCGAGTTTCCAATGAAGAAGCCGGCAAGAATTTAAAAGAAAAACTGATTGATGCGGTTAGACAGGCTGCTGTAGGGTCCGATCAAACCGGGGCGTTTTTAAGCGGCGGGTTGGATAGTTCCAGTGTCGCAGGCGCCTTATCAGAAGTTTATCCGGGGCAGGCCAGAACTTATACGATGGGCTTTCCTGTAGAGGGTTACGATGAAATAGAATATGCACGCATCGCCGTGGATCGATTCAAGACCCGTTCTAATGAATATTATCTGACTCCCGAAGACACCGTCACGGCTATCCCTAAAATTGCAGCTTATTATGATGAACCCTTCGGTAACTCATCCGCATTGGCCGCTTACTATTGCGCCAAAATGGCAAAAGATAGCGGAATAAATGTCATGTTGGCCGGAGATGGCGGTGATGAATTGTTTGCAGGCAATGAGCGTTATGCAAAACAGTTACTGTTCGATAAATATTACCAAATTCCTGGTTTGGCAAGACACTTACTTAAGTCAGGTTTAACGCATGCGCCAGAGATTTTTTTGAAGAATAAAATCATCTTTAAAGCCAAGCGTTATGTTGAACAAGCAGAGATGCCTTTGCCCGATCGCCTGCAGGATTATAATTTCATGAACCGGCATTCGGCGAATGACATATTCAATGCCGACTTTTTAGATGCTATTGACGTCAATTCACCGATACAAAGCCTGCGCGATTGTTATAACCGGCCTGGCAAGGCTAGCGCGTTAAACCGTATGCTTTATATGGACTGGAAAACGACGTTACATGATAACGATCTGGTCAAAGTCAATAAGATGTGCGAAATGGCGGGGGTTGAAGTTCGCTATCCCTTGTTGGATAAATCTATCATCGATTTGTCTTGTCAAATTCCTTCATCCGACAAACTCAAAGGCCAGCAATTGAGGTGGTTTTATAAAGAAGCCATGCGCAATTATTTACCTGATCAAATTATCAACAAATCAAAGCATGGTTTCGGTCTTCCTTTCGGCATCTGGTTAAAAGATCATCAACCCTTGAAAGAACTGGCTTATGACAGCATCAACTCGCTGAAAAAAAGAGACTATCTGCGCAGTGATTTTCTTGATCATGCCATAAACATGCATCAAAGCGTCCATGCCGCGTATTACGGTGAATTGATTTGGATTTTGATGATGTTGGAGCAGTGGTTTCAAGCAAAGAAACGATAATTAGGAACCTGATTACTAAGATATTTCAGCTAAATCCACGATCCCGTCATGACCTTCTGGAAACGGGCATCCAGTGCCATGGATGGAAAGCTTCGAGCTATGCATGAAGTCTGGATTCCGGCAATCCCCGGGCATTCCCTGACCGGGGCAGGCTCTGCCGAAATGACGCGGTTGACTGAGGATAAAGAGTTAGAGCTAAAACATCCTGCTAATCAGGATTAGGAATGAGAAAAAAACGAAGATGTACAAACTCTGCCTGGAGATATCTAAACTGAAGTTTCCCAGTTTTTTAGGATTGTCCACGCTTGTTAGAGAGCGTTGTTTGCATTAATAGTTACCGTCGTTCCGGCATGGATTGCCGGACCAATCCGCGGGGAGCGGATTGGCACTCGCCCGAAGGGTGCCGGGCAGGACAGCCCGGCATGAGCCCAGAAGCCATGGATGGCGAGGGCTCTAGCACGTCCTTGTGTCCTGGATCCCGGCAATCCCTGCCGGGATGACGCCTCAGCTTTACGCGATAGTGCTCTATTAAATAGGTTTGCCACCGTTTCTCTAACGATAATTCCTGCAGCCTAAGCATAATGGCTGTCCGTTTTTGAAATTATTGGGAAACTTCAGTATCTAAAGTGTTAAGGGCAAAGCATTCAAATATGAGTGAATAAGAGTATTT
This sequence comes from Methylomicrobium sp., assembly GCA_018333785.1. Taxonomy (GTDB): domain Bacteria; phylum Pseudomonadota; class Gammaproteobacteria; order Methylococcales; family Methylomonadaceae; genus Methylicorpusculum. The sequence goes on from JAGXSU010000174.1 coordinate 18,769, forward strand.
ACAGGGCGAATTAACCAGCGATGTAAAGCATGAACTTATTGATGGTTCTGTTTTAGCGATGGGCGGTGCATCTGCCAATCACTAGCGAATTTGCTTAAATATTTCGAGAAAATTTGGAAATCATTTGGAAGGCTCACCTTGCGAACCTTTTGGTTCGGATATGAAAGTAAAAACGGGTTCTAATTACTTTTATCCTGATGTCATCGTGGATTGTAATTTTGTTGAAGCGCAACCTTACTATACTGAAAACACCCATTATCATTGTTGAAGTGGTATCAAAACATTATTTTTTAGGCGATCACGTCACTTTTGAATCGATCAACTAAACGATACCGGTAGAGGCAATTTATTACCGTGTACAAAATTAAGATATGATCGAGTTTTTAAGCTAACGCATTTCGCTGGTTAAGAAGAAGTTTAAGCCCTATTATGTGTGTTTGTTTTATTATAACAATAAGAATAGTTAATTTACTCGGGATAGAAAATGTTTTCGGTCAAATTTGATAAATTTTTATGATGTCACCGAAGACTTATTTTAGGCATCTACAGTTAACATGAATTTCAGTGTGGATTTAAGCTTTAGTGGATAATCTCCAACAAAACAAATTAAATAAACGGAATCTATGATGAGTAATAACTTTCAAGATAAACCCAACATTGGAAAAATTGCAGTGCTTTTACCTTGCTACAACGAGGGATTATCGATCAGAAAAGTGGTTGAGGATTTTCGAAAGGAACTCCCTGACGCAACAATTTACGTCTATGATAACCGTTCTTCTGACAACACACAGGATGAGGCGCGAGCAGCAGGAGCAGTAGTAAGAACTGAGCAATGGCCAGGGAAAGGAAATGTTGTAAGGCGAATGTTTTCAGATATCGACGCCGATATCTATATCATGGCAGACGGGGATGGAACCTATGACTCTAGCGTTGCACCAAAAATGATTCAATGCCTGATAAATGAAAATCTTGACATGGTTGTGGGTACGCGAAGGAATGTCTATCAAAATGCACACCGCATGGGTCACGGCTTAGGAAATCGTCTGTTTAACCGGATGTATAGAAGCCTTTTTGGCCGACTATTCAATGACATTTTTTCGGGATATCGCGCTTTTTCACGTCGGTTTGTAAAGAGTTTTCCTGCCATATCCAGTGGCTTTGAAATAGAGACCGAAATGTCAGTCCACGCAAGTCAGCTTCGTATGCCAATAGCGGAGATTGCAACAGACTACGGCGCAAGGCAGGAAGGTTCGGTCAGCAAGCTTCGGACATTTCGTGATGCCCTTAGAATTATGTTTACCTTTCTGATTTTATTCAAAGAAATTCGTCCTGCGCGTTTTTTTGGTGTGCTTGCTATCGGTTTATTTGTATTAGCAATAGTTCTTGCTTTGCCGCTCTTATTTACCTATTTGGAAACTGGCCTGGTACCCAGGTTTCCAACTGCTATTTTGGCTACGGGCCTTGTTCTTATGGCGGGTATATTCACTATAAGTGGCTTGATACTTGATAGTGTCGCTCGAGGTCGTCTTGAGCAAAAGCGTATGTGGTATGTAGCCAACACAAATATTCAAAAATAAGAAGCTGCTAAACATGTTTATTCGCTTTATTCTGGTCGGGGGAATCGGTTTTTGCATCGATGCCGGCCTCACCTATCTTCTGATTCACCTGACAATTAAACCTTGGCTCGCCCGTGTTCCTTCCATATTACTTGCCATGATCTTCACTTGGCTCGCTAATAGGTACTTCACCTATAAAGTTGATAAGGCCCATACAGTTAGTGAAGCCATGAATTATTCAATAGTGGCCTTGATGATGGCTATTATTAACTACTTAATTTACTTATTTCTTGTACGTTTCGGAATGTGGCCTCTGGCGGCTGTAACCTTCGCTACTGCTGGTCAGACTTTAATTAGTTTTCACGCTTATCGCCATTTTGTATTTAGTCGGGTAAAAATAAAAATGGCGAGTGACAGTTCACAACAGCCAGAAACTATTAACCCAGAGACAAATAAATTAATTGTCAGTAAATCTTGGTACTACGACCTAGGTATTTTTCTTGCAGCGTTAGCAGTTTTGGCTGTGGCAATGATCTCTCTTCACGCTCTTAACAGTGGTCTTTCTGGCAGTGACGAAGGATCTCATTTCCTCAATGGCTACTTAATCTGGTCCTATTTGACTGAGGCATTTGGACAAAATCCATTGACCTATGCTACAGACTTTTATATCCATTACCCTAAGATTTCAATCGGGCATTGGCCGCCTCTTTATTATGTATTTCTGGCTAGCTTCTTCTATTTACTTCCTCATGCTACGTTCCCATTCATGCTCGTCAATTTGTTTGTCGCGGCACTTCCGGTCCTATTGATTGCAAGGATGGTAAGGCAAGTACTTGGCTTACCGTGGGCAGCATTAGCCGCTATCACATATGTGTTGATTCCCATCACCCTAAATAACACGGTATATCTGATGTTGGATCAGGCATTGGCATGCTTATGCATAATTGCTGCGCTCCAATGGAGTGCCTACGCAAAAGAACCCACATTGAGACGAGGTTTGGCTTATGCGGCCATAACCGCTGCTGCAATCCTGGTCAAAGGGAACGGCTGGTTGTTGGGTGTGTTTCCATTTTTTCATATCGCATTGACTGGAAATTGGCGGATACTTTTTAATTGGAGAACCTATGTTGCAGGAGCTATGGCATTATCGATTGTTGGTATCTGGACAGTGGTCACATTCAAGATATCCAGTGATGGATTTAATTACGCTTGGGGTGTTGATTATTTTATTTTGGCTACATCAACTTTTCTGTTAGCCCTTTATTCAAATTTGGGGCTTGTTGGCGTGATTGCGGTATGTCTCGGCATTGCCGGGAGTCTGTCAGTCAAGGAACGGCCCGAATTATTAGAGATCGGAAGAACAGGACTTGCTATGGTCCTTGCTACCCTCCTGTTTCATTCCATTGTGCCTGTCGATTTAGATCAGAGATATCTGTCTTCAGCCATTCCTTTTTTAGCTATTTTTATAGCTATTGGCGTCTGGATTTGCGTCCGGCGGTGGCAAATAGTTAAGAGTCGGCCTTGGTCAGTATCAACCGTTGCAATAGCCATATTTAGCATTCCTGGATTATTATTTCTAGAAAACCGGCCCGACAGATTTGATCTGCGCATGGATTTGGTGGCCGCACAGTTAAATGAACAGTCCGGCAGTCGGGTTGTGGTCATTGACGGTAGCCCCGGAGCCGAGGGCGCGTTGACGGCGGAAGTTGTGCTAAGTGATGTTGGTCGTAAAAGTTATGTGGTTCGTAGTTCACAACTGTTGGCTAAATCAGACTTTATGGGCAATCGTTACACACTACGAGTAGATACCCCTGAAGCTGTATTGAGTTTGTTGGATGAGATTTCAAGTAGCGCTGTAGTAGTCGCTGAAGGGCCACTTATTAAGCCTCATTTTGTCCATTCAGACTTAATGTTATCAGCTTTAAAGCATCCTTCCTCACCCTTTCAACTCAAACAGACTTATCAACACCATCAGCATAACGGTAAAACACACTTGTATATGCGAAGAACTCCGGTTCCGCTGCAATTGGAGGCCGTAAAACGCGTCAATTTTCCAGAAAAAGCACCTGGATGATAAACGATGTTAAAAATAAAAAACCTTTTGTAACTATTCTGCGGAGCAACAAAACAAAGGTGATGCGCGGAGTAGGTTAAGGTGGGCGATAGCCAACCCAACATTTCAAGGTAATTACGATAATTGTTAGGTTGCGAAAACATGCAATCTACGTTGAATAATTACCAATTTTTTAATTTGAGAATTAACTATAAAAAACTGGAATCTTAAAATCTTGTGATTAATTCATATAAACAATTAGTGAATGGAAAATTGCTGATCGCAAAAGTTGAAAAAAACATATGGCATCACCGGAGACTTCTTTCAGTATTAGCCGTAATATTAATTGTCCAATTATTTGAACTCGCGCTTTTGCAGGTCAAATACGATATTTTTATAGGTGGTTTTTTACAACCTTATGCCTACAGGACATTCCCGGAAAGAGTATTATTTATTCTGATTTCGCTATGGTATGACTTCTTTCTATTCGGTATCCTTGGCATATTCTGGTTTAATCTCGCCGATCGGTTAAATAAATTCGGTGTTCTGACTTATTACAGTTTTACTGTACTCATGTTATTAGTCATGGGTATTTGGTTGGGTCTAAAATTTAAAGTACTTTCTTATTTCAACGATACCATCAATTATCAGATTATTGCCAATCTGGGCGGCGGCAGCATTAAGGAAGGATTACTTTACGCATCTAATGAGATTGCCCTGTTTACGGGGATTATGGTCATTATTATCGGCATTTTTATATTTATCGCCCGTTATTTAAGGAGCCATGAGTATTCTAGAGATTATCACCAACAGCTGCCTCAATCTCTGGTCTTAAAATGGGCACTGATTATCATGTCTGTTGTTACGCCATTTTTAACATTTGCCGTATCAGACAACGACTTTCTCCGTTATGGACTAGAAAAAAAAACCTCTTATCGTTTAATTAGCTCGGGGCTTGACTCCCTGACTGACTTTGATGACGATGGATACGGTTTATTTAGCTATCCAAAAGATTCCGCCTTATTTGATGATCGAATTTATCCAGGCGCTTTAGATATTCCCGGTAATGAAATCGATGAAGATGGCTTGTTAGGTGATGCGGTATTAATACCTCTCTCGCCTGATCCGTTGAAAGAAATTCAGCCGCGTGCCGGCAAACATATTATTTTGATAGTTTTGGAAACAGCACGCGTTGATTTGTTAGAGCAACAAATCAACGGACAATTTGTTGCCCCGGTTATGCGTGAAATTGCTCGAACCGGAACTTCAGCAAAATATGCTTACAGTCATACTGGTTATACTGTAACTTCCCTCATGGCGTTATTTAACCGCGAGCTTATTCAACATGATCATCGCATCAAGTTGATTGATTTTCTTCAGGCCTCAGGTTACGGCATATCAATTATTTCAGGGCAAGACGAATCTTTCGGTGATATCGCCTTAAATACCGGCATGACAAAAGAGGGCGTTAATTATTTTGATGCACGCACAGCGATTGAAGACCGTGTGTTCCCGAGCAAAGATTCAGGCAGCTTGAGACTAAGTGAAGAAAGGGTGGTCGAGCAGTTTCAAAAACGCTTCAGTGAACTGGATTTAAAGACGCCTCAATTTATGTATTTAAATTTCCAGGCAGCTCATTTTCCTTATTCGCATCCAAACATGCAAAAAAGACTCGTCAAGGAATTTATTCCTCGTTCCGAGATTGTGGCAGAAAACCGGGAGCGCGTAGCAGCTACCTATTGGAATGCGGTATCTAACGCGGACTGGGCCGTCGGGAGAGTGGTCGAGACGCTCAAAAAAAATAATTTGTATGATCAAACAAGCCTCGTGATTCTAGGCGATCACGGCGAATCCTTATTTGAAGATGGATTTTTGGGGCATGGTCACGCGATTAATGAAGCTCAAACGCACATTCCATTAGTCTTTAATGACCCGAATTTAAATATCAACCAAGCAATAGGGCAGGTCGATGTTGCCGAAATGGCTATTCGTTCTGCATTCGAGTTGCCAAATCAATGGCTTAATTCGGAAAAATCGGTCTTTCAACTGGTTGGAAATCTGTCGTTTCCTTCATTAATTGGGCACGTCAAATACGGTGGCGACCGGATAACTTTTGATTTTCGTTCTGAGCAGGGTTATCTTAGTGAAGATAAACAATGGAAAACGCTGCAGGAACTATTGGCTGACTCCAAGCAAAAGGATCGAATCAACTATCTAATTAGCGACTGGGAAACGTTGAAGTGGCATGAATATGATTTCCGTAATAAAGGCGATTATAAAAGTCAACAGTTTCTTTCGGGAGATCAACATTAGCCTATGTAAATATATTCTAATAAAAGTTGGTATTATCTTTGATAATTAAATCTTCTGAACCTTTTGGTATTGAAAGAAATGTGATCGAATGAACTTAGATTTAAGCCATTTTCGAAAAATTCACGAAATGTATTGGTTGTAAATGCCTTATTTTATGAGAAAAAAGTTACCTTTTAATCGGTTAGTTTAATTGTGATCAAATGGGTTATATACCTTTTGGTTAAGAGTTTTTGCCCGCTGGATTGTCGGGGATTTAGGCCTTTTAAGCAGAGTGAGCTTCTGTTTTTCTGCTAATTCTTCGAGTGCAAATTTGTTGATGAGAACGGCAATAAAGATTAGATGATACAACAAATCCCAATATGAGAGACCTAAAAAGGCAGTCCCCACCATATAGCAAATCAATGATGCACGCACCATGAAACAGTAATGATTAACCCAGTCCATTCCCTCAACGTTACGTGTTTTTTTAGGTAACAATGTAAGGTTTATGACCGTTCCTAAAATCAATGAAAGCCATAAAGAAAAAGCAATAAAACCGTGCTCTGAAAACATTTCGACATATGAGCTATGCCAATCTCGTTTTGTAACATTACGCCATCCTTCAAAACCTGCCCCGGTAAATGGATGTTCTAATGTATGATGCCATCCATCAGTCCAGGCTTCTATTCGCCCCATAGCCGACTCATCCTCTTGATAAGTTTCGAGTGTCTCCATTCGACCAAACCATTCTTGTGGCAAATAGTCTTTAACAAAAAAAGCACCCACTAATACAATCGGAATTACTAAATATTTACGTTTGCTATTCCATATCAACATCAAAATCAGCACAGTCATCGTCAACAATGCGCCTCGAGACCATGAGCTTAGAGATGCTGCAAATATAAAGGGTATGCAAAATAATATTCCCTTTTTGATCAATGGACTCAATGTTTCTTTTTGCCAGATTAAGATAAGTGGAATTGATATCAATACAGCTACTGCAAAGGAATTATTGTCTTCAAACTGAGTGGCAGGTGGTCCGTAAACACGATGCCCAAATCCGGACAAAACAGCAAAAATGCCGCCTTTGAAGCCAACAATACCAATCGACGCACCAATAGTTGCAATTAGGCAATATAACTTATAACGGTTATTGATAAGAATTAAAGTAAAGTAGAAAGGAATATAAATTTTTGTTACAAACCAAAACCGTTCCCAAGCAACATCTTGCATGTAAGCTTGAGTGGTGGTAAATATGAAATATACCCATAAAAAAATGAAAAAAATAACTCGCCAGTCTGCAGGAATAGCCTGTTTATCTTTCGTAGTTAAAGTTCGAAATACAACTATTAGAAACAGTACATAATAAACGGGTAAGGTTCTAACAAATCCCCACGCATAAGCATGTGGATTCATATAACTGAAAATAGCCAACGACAGAACGCCCCACCAGGGTTTTTTAATGGCGGCAATAATACAGGCAGCTAAAAATATAAGTACGACTATATCGCGCATTTCAATCTCTTATGTGCGGGATACATTAAAGTAGCCAGCTATTTGTCCCATGATAGAGGCGGTTCGAATCAAATAATGTCGAAACTTCTTTATATGAAATGAAAGTATAGACAGCAGGAAATACTTAATTAGCTTTGACCACAAATAGCGTGGTATTCTTTCGCTTTTTCGAGTAATAGCGGTTAGCGATCTATTGCGTTGAAAGCTATTTTGGACGAGATAACTTAATTTAAGACGAGCCGGATCAATATAATGGTATTGAACGATATCTGGAAAATATCTGAATATTTCGCCTTTTTCTATTGCTCTAATAAAAAAATCAGTATCTTCACTACCGACTAAATTATGACCGGTAGGTCCCAGATTTTCGGCGAAAAGCCCAACTCTGTCGAATACGTCTCTGCGAATAACAACTTGCCCTCCTGGGGGCATCTGATTCATTTTTTCTATATCAAGTGATTCCTTGCCTAAATTGAATTCAGGTATCGGTAAAGGAGTAATTCTATATTTTCCGGTATCTCTTATCCAATCAGGTTCATTCCCTTGCCAGTCAGGGTAAAGAGGGCCACAAAGCATTGTTACCTCAGAGAAGTCAGCTATAGCTTTAGAAACTGCAATGAAATAACTTTTATCTAACCGTTGATCATCATCCATGAAACAAAGATAGTCCGATTTAACCATCCGGATAGCATGATTAAGTGCGTAAGATTTACCTGGATTCGGTTCTTCAACGACGTTTATATTGAAGTAAGAGTTAGTGTTCTGTTGATTTTGGTAGTCTGAAACTTTTCTTAACGTGTCATCTGTGCAGGCATTAGCTACAACAAGAATACCTACCGTACAATTTTGAGGCACCTTAGCAGAATATATTGAATCTATAGCTAAGATCAGAAGATCGGCTCGATTATGGGTACATATAACGACAGTAAGGTTTAGCATTCTATTTTATGTAGTTAAAATCGTAACTATTCAGCGGAGTAACAAAATAAAGGTCATGTAATGAGTAGGTTGTATTGCGAATAGCATCCAACCTACGTTGAATAATTACTTAAAATCGTTATTTTAGTAGTTTATTAAATCTTTTACATTGAGTGAAATAATAAACTTGAACTAGATTGTGAAGCCTCCACCATGCTTTTTCAGCAAGAGCAATCGGTTGAGCGTCGGTTTGTAAAGTATAGCCGCACTGTGTTAGTGCTTTGCCAACAGCTCCCTCAAAAAGTTTAATTTGTTGAGTAGACATATTTTGAGCCCATTTATTCTGGTTTTTGTTTTGGATAGGGGCTTGTAACAGCGGAGTTTTTCCAGCTTCGCCGGATTTTTTGTAATTAATTAATTGATCGCTATAAGGTTCATTTAAAAAGTTGCAAACGTTCCGCATGATCGATTCAGGGTTTGAAAGAAGATCTTCATACTTAACCTCGAAATAAACATCCTTAGGTAACTCGCTCCCAATTTTTCGACCTATTTCTACATACATTTCCCAATATTTTGCGGCAAAAAATAGATTGTAGACGCCAAAATCGTGATTTCTTTCCAATATTGAAAGCGCGCAATCACGTCCGTCTCGAATGATGTGAATGAATTGAGCACCTGGAAACATCTTTAAAATTGTTTGCATATGTAACACATAATAGGGTGTTTTATCTCCCCATCTCTGTTTTCCTTCACCTAACGCATTTTTTTCAAATAATCCCGCAATAATGCTCGTGATCGTGTTACGTCCTTCTTTTTGAAAAGCGAGTGCCAATTGATCGATATCAATTTTTATTCCATGAAGATCGGTATCCAAAAAATCGGCACTTTGTTTATACATTGCCGATAAAACTTTTTTGATATTTTCAACCAAATTTAAATCGCCGTATAACGATTCATTTCTAAAAAGAGGGATAAAAAAATGGGATTCACCTGTAGGCAGCGATATATTTGGATGAGATTTCAATATGTATTGAAATAATGTGGTTCCGGAACGAGGTGCGCCGACTATAAAGATGGGTCTGTTGTGATGTTGCATAGGTTAATTGGCGTATAAGTTAGAATAGTATCCAAAAAACAGACTGTAAGAGTAGTACACATTCAATAATTTTCTAAAAGTAATAAATAAGGCTAATTCTTCAAGCCCATCCTAAATCTTTACATAAGCTTATTCGGACGCCACCCTCTGGATGAGTAAAAGTGTAGATTTTTGTATTTGCACTTTCAAATATCAGTTTCTCTATTTCAAATAAAAGAAAATTATCTGGTTCTTTACACGCCACTATCTTTTGTAATTCAGGAAAATTATAGTATTGAAGTATTTCATAATCATTTTTCAAAGGATTAAAAAAATCAGGATTTCTTTCATTAGTCAAAATATATATATTTGATCCTTTAGGAATTATTTGAGAGATTTTTTCTTTAATTTTGTCAGGCTTTGTATCTTCATCGAGATGAGGAAACTTATCAGTCATGCTTAACATATCTCCACGTCTTACATGCATTGCAGTATAGTTCTTAAGCTGATTTCTGACTTGAGTATATGTTTCTAATACACGTTTTGATGGAGGTAATTGAACCTTTTGCTCAGTAATCCCTAAAAAATCATGTAGATTATCAATTTTTAACCCAGTTTTGTTATGTCTTATAATCAAATCAAATTCTTCATTTTCATTGTCCGTTATAATGTGATTTCGCTCTATCCAAAGAATCGACAAATCTTCTAAGTTTGTGACTTCATCGTTTTCAACTGCCTGAATATTTATATCATTAATTTTAATATTTTTTAAATCTATATATTTGCTCCACGTAGTACTAATTTCAATATCGTAATTGTGGATGCTATCAAATTGAGGTGTAAACACTAAAGGTGTTCTATTTAGATATATAGATTCCCTTATTAGCCAATTTAAAGCCTCTCGTAAATGATTTATTCCAGGCTTTGCTTCGATATCAACAGTGAAATATTTTTTTACTAAAATTTCTCGTGAGGGCTTTTGTTTATGAGCAGCTATAACTTTATTTTGATTAGCAAGACGTATTTTAATTGTTTTTGAATCACGTTTTTTTACTTTAATCAAACTATATCCTAAAGCATGGATTATCTCTTTAATATTTTTAAGGAAAAACTCTCTTACCTCATATAAATTATTTGTATTCATTTTTTTTACTTTTATTCTTTTGATTCCGATAATTTGATCCTGTTATCTATTTAATTTTGTACTTTTTTAATCTTCTATGGAGTCCTTTAGATTTAGGATCTTGTTTTAAGCCACTTTCAATTGTCTTTATTGCTTCATCTTTCATTCCGTTGTTAATATAATAATCTGCTAATTTTGCATAGGCTTGGATGTATTTCGGCCTAAGCCTAATGGCCTCTTTGTAATCCTCTAGAGCGCCAGGTTTCCCAAGTTTGACTAATGCTTCTGCCCGATAAAGTCTATTTGCAGCTAGGAGTGGATAAAAATCAGGGGTGAGTTTATTTGGATCGCCACTATTTGTAATTACATAATCGAAGTTTTTAATCGCTTCGCTATATTTTCTTCTACCCATGTCTTTCATGGCATGGCAAAAGTGATGATTGTGGTTTCCTTTGGGTTGTTTTATATCTGTTCGACGTAAATGAATAGCGTCCTCACTATAATTGCCTGGGGAAAGTCCTTTACAAAAGGGCGGCATTAATGCTAAATCTTTAGCCGTAATTCTTTCTAGAGACCCGTCTTGTGCGTTTTGAGCAACTGAGCTGTTAGAGAATATTGCTACAGAAACAAGAAGTATGTTACGTAAGTTAAAAATTTTCATATATATCTCGTAATTAAAAAAGTACTGATTTTAATCCAATGAAAATCAGATTTATTTATTTTACTGTTAAATCGTGTTGGCTTTTAACGGTTTATGCGTAAGCCTACTTCTGACAGGTTTCTCAAAGAAATAAAATGAACAACTGGCTATTAACAAAATAGACGCTATGGAAAATAAGTCGTAATAAGGCCAGTTATCTGTGTATCTTTTACAGAAAAAAAAGATCTGTTGCCAAAGATATATTGAGTATGAACAAACACCAAACCATCTTATAACTGCATTAGATAAAAGCACTAAAGTCCATGCTGGGGCAAGGTGTAATGTATTGATTGATATCCCTAAGAATACCGAAATTCCGATATATGATAAAAAAACCGATGTGGAGAAAGCCATAATCCCGAATGCACCGAGAAAAGATAAAAGAGGTAGGAAACTAGGCAGTTTTATTGGATACTTAGTTAACCAAAGAAATACTGAGCAAGAAATTAATAAGGGTAAAGCCGCAACTTCAGTTCTCCAGCCAAATACTGTTTGTGCTTCAGGCGGATAAAATTTGTAGAACACAAAGAACATTACACATATTAAAGCTAAAACTCCAAGTGCAAACCTAACAAAAGTTTCACCTATTTTTATAGCCAATACACTCAGCAGTGCAAGTAAAAGGTAACAATGTTCTTCTACATTAAGAGACCAAATGTGACCTATTGGAACATATGATTTTGCAATGCTAATTTCTTCCGGATAATAAGTTCTTAGGAAAATAATTGAAGACAATAGTTCTTTTAGGTGGAACTCGTTAAAAAAGATCCAGCCACCCAGAAAAACAACCGTCAAGTATAGCCATAACACTGGAAGTATTCTGGCAATGCGCCTACGGAAAAACGTTGATAGTGGTACTTTTTGAATAAAAAGTATGCGACTCATTAAAAAACCGGAAAGAACAAAAAAGACGGTTACTCCAAATTCTCCTAAGAAATTAAATTTTTCACCTAAACTAGTAAAATGAGCTAACAATACCATAATAATAGCTATACCACGCCAGCCATCAAGGTAAGGTATATGTGTGGCAGATTGTTTATTATCTGAGATAATGCCCATTGAATTTAATCTCTTATCACTTGAATTTAATTATCTATCACTAAAACCTTGACAACGTTTGACAAGACTTGTCATTCACTTGGTAAAAATATTTGTTTGTTCCAATATTTGTTGTGGACAAAGAACATTCTTTTATATTTTTGAGTAAACGCCATCTTCTTAGATTCGGGTTTGTTAAATTTATCTGTTAAAAGCTTACTATCCCTTTTGTTCTGGGATTCTTAAAATTTAACCTAACCTATTATAATTTATTTCATTAATGACGATATTTAAGACGATCTATTAGATTTAATAATACCAGAAATTAAGCCTAAAAAATGCCATACAATCATTTCTTGCCTAAATGCAATATCTTCAGGCTTTTTGGTTAGATAGTAAATGCTTTTAATAATATTTTGAATGGTTTGGTTAATTAAATAAAATGGAATTCCAAAAATTTGTCTGCTACTTTCAAAGGTTGTTGATATTGCCATGTTTTCACTGCATTGAAAACGCCACCGTCTGAAATAGCTCTTTTTTAATCGAAATGACTCAACTTTATGAGCTACCTTGATACTTGGAAAGTAATAAACCAAACGGTTATTACTTATAATTCTTTCAAACATCTCAATATCTTCACCGCCAGCTAATACATTTCCTTTTCGCCCTTTGTTTGTATCAAATAAACCATATTCAGTAAAAAGAGATTTTTGAAAAGCCATATTAGCACCGAAAGGCAATTCATCATTGATTGTCAATTGACGTGGACCTGATGCATCAGTTTTTATAGCAAGAAACCCATAAAATATTTCAGTTAACCAATGCGGCGGAGGTGTTTCCCATTGCGGCGAAATGTATCCACCGCAAGCATCGCAATTAAATTCTTTAATATTGTCATATATCTTCAGCAACCAATCATTTTCAGGCAATACATCGTCATCAGTAAATGCAATTAACTCTCCTCTTGCTGAGCTAATTCCTAGATTTCTAGCATAAGAAAGACCTTGTTTTGGCTCAAATTTGTAAAATAAATTGGGTATTATTTTAGTAAATTCACTTACTATTTCCTTAGTATTGTCATTTGAATTATTATCCACGACAATTAATTCCCACTTTTCGTAGGCATATGTCTGTTTTGTAAGGAAAAGGAGGGTGTCGGCCAGCGAATTGGCTCGATTATAAGTGCAAATAACAACCGATATATTTATCATGTATTTTATGAGCGATTAATTTATAACTATAAAAATTAATATGAGCACTGAATTCGATAAATCTCAGATAAAACTTATTAAAGATTTTGGCTTGTTTACCAGAAAAGTACCTTTTTTAAGCGTCTAAATTAACTGAGTATTTAATTTTAATAAATAAATTCTTTTACTTTATTAAAGAAGTGACTGTAGTAGTAGTTAAGTATATAAGCCAAACTAACCTCATTTGTACCAAATAGTACCTTTTGTTTCAGTTTCCAAACGGAGTCAGTGCCATATACTTCAATTCGGTGCAGTATTAAAGGGTCTCGATGTGTATTATTAAATCCGGAACGAGTGGAACAAGCTGTTTTAAAACCACATTTCTTTACCAAATTCCTGGTATTTTCAGTTAATAGCCCATAAGGATAAGCAAAATGCGTACATTCTTTACCCAAAATCTCTTCTATTTTTTTTTTGGAATCGATTAGTTCCTGATAAGCTTCTGTATCATCGAGCAGATTTAATTTTGCGTGCGAGACTGTATGAGACCCAAACTCTATACCACACTTAGACATTTCATTTATTTGCGACCAAGAAAGCATTTTACGTTCGGTAAATATCGAATTAGCTATTGCATGGGTTGTTTTACCGATTAAGCCAGTAGCTAGATAAATGACAGCAGGAACTTTATAACGTTTAAAAATTGGAAAGGCATTTAAGTAGTTATCTTCAAACCCATCATCCAAAGTAATTAATGCAGCATTTTCTGGTAGGGTCAGATTATTAGTGTAAAAATCACTAACTTGATTAATATTTACTAGCGTATAGCCTGTTTCTAAGAGCATCTTTATATGCTTTTCAAGTTGCTCGGGTGAGCAAGCGTATCTCATTTCTGCAGTGTTAACTGGGTCAGAAATCATGTGATACATCAAAATGATAAAACGACTCATGGTTGACCTTAAGAATTATCTTTTCTCTAATAGATGAACTACTTGGCGATAAAATCCAAGTGGTAACAATGCAGGTAGCAAATATTTAAGATCACATATCCGCCACCCTTGCATAAATAGTATAGTTCTAAATAATTTTTGAGCAGATACCAAATCTCGTTTCCAAAATGCTTCAATCGCTTGATTTAAAACCTGATCATTGATCAATTTTCTTATCTCGTCTGATTTAAGCTGACTAAAAAAAGAAGGATTTTGGCAGACAAAATCTTTTCTTACTTGCCAAGCATCTAAAACCTGACGCCATTTAACGGATGATATTTGACCTTGATTATGCCAGCGATAAAAAGCCAACACTTCAGGAACAAGAACAATATGCTGTGTAACAGCAGAAATGCGTACCCAAAAATCATAATCCATAGCGGTAAAACAGCGGGTAGAAAAGCCATTAACTTTATCTACAATGGGTCGTTTAACTAAAGCGGCATGAATAGGCCAGGGGCAACCCGTTAGAAAAGCATGATGAATATCCCCTGTTTCATAGGCGGGTGGAAGATACGGGGGGCCATTTTCACCATTTTCAATGATGTTTTGCCATCCGCAATAACTTAAATCGGCATTATTTAAAACCAACGCACTATAGAGTTTTTCAAGGCAGTCCGGCGCCCAGTAGTCGTCGGCATCAAGAAAGGCTATGAAATCGCCGCTTGCTTCTGTAAGCGCCAGATTGCGAGCAGGGTAGGGGCCTTGGTTGGTTTGTTCGAGTACTTTTAGCAACGGATATTGGCGAATTGCCTCTTGTATTATCGCTAAGCTGTTATCAGTTGAACCGTCATCAACGATGATAAGCTCTACAGAAGGATATGTTTGTTGAAATACACAGTCAATCGACGATTTAACAAAGGTCTCTGCATTAAAGCAGGGCATAATGACAGAAATTAGAGGAGTACTCATGGTTTGTTAACCGCCAGATAATAAGGTAACGCGTGGCCGACTACTTTGTTCCAGGTAAATCTTTCTGCAAATGCTCTACATTCATTTTGATCAAACCTGATTTTGCCGGTTAGAAATGAACTTAATGCTTCTTGAATGTTTTCTACCGTTGGTTCTTCCACAAAAAAACCACTGACTCCGTCTTCGATGGCTTCAACAGCGCCTGCTTGCCGAGTTGCAAGGGAAGGTGTGCCGCAAGCAGCGGCTTCCAAATAAACAATACCAAAGCCCTCGTGGCTGTCAGCTAATGTGGAGGAGGGCAATAGAAAAAGATCGCTATTCATCATAGCATCGACGACTTTCTGCGTTGATTGCCGGCCGATAAAACTGACTTTATCGGCCAAACCCAATTGCCGCGCCTTAGCTTCTAATTGTGTTTTAAATTCGCCATCACCAATGACTGTGTAATTAAAATCGGTTGTATCCTTCAGGCGACTTAAGGCATCAAGCACTTTATCGACATTTTTTCGCAATTCGGATAGCCTGGATACGGTCAATAACTGAGGAATCGGATTGGCTTTTTTTACTAAAGGCATATCCAGAAAATCTTGACTGACACCAACTTGGGCAACGCGGGTTTTTCCCTTACAAGCCGGAAATTTATTCAGAAATACCGTTTCAGTATATCGACTATTTGACAGTATTATTCGAGCAAAAGGCAGTGCTTTTCGCATCAAGATTGGCGTCATATATTTGCCCACTAGCTTATCCAAAGGCCCAAGTATCTTCGTCAAACGCCAAAGCAGCTCTATCTGACTTAGTCCTGGATTACCAACCAAAGGATAGGGGTTAAGAAAGTCATTGCCATGAATAGAAACTACCACAGGCTTATCGGTTGCCAATGTCAGCCAACTGTGAGTTGCATTCATTACATGCCATGCGTCTACGGAATATTGCTTTAAAATGATGCTATCAAGCCGTTTTGAAAATTTAAGTACTGGACGAACTTTAATGTTCGGGATATCGATAGAAGCATGACGACTATGGACAAAGACAGTTACTTCATGTCCTAAACTGATTAGCGCTTTGGCAAATTCAATTGCATACGTTTCGACTCCCCCAATATCCGGAGGAAATTCTGATGTCACTATTCCGATATGCATACTTATAGCCTTTTGCCAATGATCCAGCCTTTTGCTTCAATAGTCAGGGTTTCGGAATTAATCCGATTGTCTTGACTATCGATCCAACTGAGAGCGGTTTGATTGGGATGTATCCAAGTGACTGTTAATCTTTCGGTTGAAGTATTGACCAGTAAATACTCAACATGTTGATTGTGAGAAAGGTTAGCTTGGAGTATTTCAGCATTGCTGACCATGGGCATCTTTATCTGCTCGTTGTAAGGAACGGCCTCTCCATTGGTTCCTAACAAGGAAGGCGCTATCCCAATCGCTAAATCGTGACAATGAAGTAATGCTTTAGCAAGCCATTCTCGGTATTTGTATTCCGGTTTAGCCAAACAGCGATAGTAGAGCGCTTCCATCCAGAAACCGGGTGCATACTGTTTCCCGGGTGGCAATTCCTTGTAACGCTTGATTAATCCACTTTCTTGAGTAAATGCCAACGCCATATCCAGAATGGACTCATCTAATTCACCTGGAAATGCTTTTGCATAACGCGCCAAGTCCATTAGATTAATGGTTTGGTAGTCAATCGCCCAAGTCCTTAGTGATAATTCCCTATCTATATAGCCATTAGGCATGACCAGTCGGGGGAACTTTGCCTTAATATCAGGTATTTTTTTTATTAAATAATCCGAAGCAAATCGTTTTATTGCTCGAAGTGGTAAAGGTAGTCGCCGAGCCTGCTCTGTCGGCAACATGGTCAATCCGATTGCCCAAAAAAGCGGTTTGTAAAGCCATTCTGCTGTTTTTAACGACAATACGGCTTTTGTACTATTTAAAGCTGATGCAATCAATTCATCAAACTGATGATCATTTGTTAACCGAGTATAACGATTCATTGCAATGGTCGAATCCAGATGGGTATTCAATACCAGCATATTGGAGATCCGCTTACCTAGCGTTGTATTAGGTATCCATTTAAACGGCCCTTTATCCATCGCCTCTTTGCTTAATTCCAGGGAATCATGTAAAAACCAAGCACCACACGTTAATTGATCGGTTGTTTTTGATAAAAATACAACCGCTTTTTCTAGCGCTACTTTCACATTGGGACAGCCAGTTCTGGCGTATTCATCCATCAATAGATGCACACCACTGGTATGAAGACGGTAATGGCATTCTGAACTATCCGTCCACATGCCGTGATACCAGCCGCCATCCTCAGCTTGACGCTGCATGATTGACAGAACCAGTTGCAGCTGAAAATGCCTATAAATTGCCTTGCCGGTTGCTTTTTCTAGCCCTGAATAAACTGTATAGAGGGCATGGGCCTCATTTTCGGAAAAGCACTTTTTGTTATTTGGCCAGGAATAACGAAGATCATAAACTGCGCCATGGATTAAGTGGCGGTATAAATCAGCGGGTTTATTAATACAGGCGTGGGAGCCTAGTAGAAAAAAATTTTGAATTTCTATCGGAAAGAATGAAATAACATCTTCTTCAGATAATGTACTAACAAGTTGCCACATTATGATGTCAGTAACTGAATCACTTAAACTGCTCAGTTGTATTGATACTTGCTGATTGTTTTCCCTCGTTACTTTATGAATTTTACCTTTCAACTCCTTTGAAATAGAGTTATCAGAATTAAGGATTCGAACTATTGGTAAAGCCGGAAGCCACAAAACAGGTTCGGATTTATCCCCAGGTGCTCCCAAGTAGCCACCTGATTTTATTTCCTCAAATGTATAAGGCATATCAATTAACAATTTGATATTGCAATCACCAATAAGGCGAATAAACGCGCACTTCTCATTATCGAATTGATCTATTATAACCCGGTGACGATCAAAATGATGTATAGAACGGGTTGCATCTAAAACATTAATGGATAAAGATCTGTCAACGGATTTAAAAATACTAGATAGTGAAATTGAATCCATGAATTTTAATTGTTACCTATGACTGTAAATTTATATAACTATCTATTATTTAATTCTCTAATGCTATCAGGACAATCACCAAAATTTCTGAAAAGATAATCAATTAATCCAGTCCGTTTAGCTTGCAAAACAGGTGAGAACCAAGTGATTTTCCATTCATTAATTGCCCACACAAGACTTTTTGCATAAGGGATATTTTCTATTTTAGTTGCTCTGAATTTAGGATAAAAAGCCCTGAAAGAATCTTTAATTAAATGTAATAAGTCTTTTTTTGAAAGGTTTTTTTCAGCCCACAATAAGCGATTACGATAACTGAAATACTCCCTTAACGGTGAGCTTTCGCTTTCAAATGAAGCCCCAACTTTATGCCAAACGTAAGAAGAAGGCACCATCATACACCCATACCCGGCCCGAACTGCTCTTAGGCACCAGTCGGATTCTTCCCAAACCAGGAAAAAACGGGCATCTAATAAACCAACAGATTGGGCAACCTGAGCACGAAAAAAAAGTGCTGCACCACAAGCATAATCAGTTACTCTATCGATAACTTCGGGCAGTTTTTGACCTTTATAAGGATAATCAAAAGTAAGTGTTTGTGAGTTCCACTTTGCGCCCGCGAACCAGACAATATCGGGTTTATCCATATAAAATAATGTAGCACCAAATACGCCTGTAGCAGGATTTTGTTTTGCGGCCAAAGTTAAGTGGTCTAAAAAATCCGGCGCAACAATGGTATCGTTATTTAGTAGGAGAATAAAATCAGCATCTTTCTGAAGTGCGTAACGTATTCCAACATTATTGCCTTCAGCATAACCCAAGTTGACTCCTGTTTTCAGGAGGGTAATAGGATAACAGGGATGGTACATGTCAAGTCGTACCAATGAATCATCAGTTGAACCATTGTCTACAACCATAACATGAAAGTTAGGATATGTAAGTTTAATAATTGAATCAAGGCAGGCTAGCGTATCTTCAATTCCGTTCCAGTTAAGAATAACAATTATGACAAAAGGCTGATTCATTTTTTGATTAGTTTGTTGAATTAAACGACTTTACAAAGTCCATTGCACAGGAACAGCAACCAAGCGAAGTTCGTCTTGTAGCGGTGCATCCTTTGTTTTCGCCTCTACGTTAAAATATTTAAGACTTTCACCGTGAAATACTACCCGGCCTCGTTGGTCAATTATAGCGACCCTAATGCCATAGGTACCGGGCACAAGTGGGTAAAAGGGTATAATCTGCTCAATTTCATGTGTACCCATACTGTATTCATGATTTTGTCCCAATACGGCACTGGATTCACCTGTCAGATAGACAAAGTCTGTAGTATGTGTGCCGATGTGAAATTCAGGATTGGTTAGCGATTGATTCAGTGTAAAACGGACTTTTATCCGTAAAGACCCTCCTTCAATAATTGAATCGGTAGTCTTATTTTGTAAATCGAGTACTTCAACTTCGATAGTTTGAACTTCACCTGAGGAGATAATTCTTTTGGAGCTGTTCTTGTTTTTTTGATCATGGATCGCTTGATTGCTGATTTGGTAAAAACGGTCACAAGTAGAGTGAGATTCACCATCCTGCAAAACTTTTCCATGACTTAACAGCATAACGCGCGAACACATTCTTTCGACCTGGCGGATATTATGGCTAACCAACAAAACGGTTCTACCTTGCCTTTTAATAAGCTCTTCCATTCGATCAAAACATTTGCGCTGAAAGGCTAAATCGCCGACCGCCAGCACTTCATCCACAATCAAAATGTCGGCTTCCATACTCGTTGCAATAGAAAAACCTAATTTGACTGTCATTCCCGAGCTAAAGCGTTTTACAGGGGTATCAATGAATTGTTCCAATTCTGAGAAATCGATGATCTCATCCAATTTTTGCTGAATGATTTTTTTTGGGATGCCAAGGATAGCGCCATTTAGGAAAATATTTTCTCGGCCTGTCAATTCGGGGTTAACGCCTGCGCCAACCTCAATTAGAGGTGCGACGCTGCCTCGTACAATGACGTTGCCTTTAGTCGGTTTGCTGATATTGGCCAAGTGTTTAAGTAGCGTACTTTTGCCTGCGCCGTTATGACCAATGATGCCGACCACTTCGCCTTGGTCGATTGAAAAGCTGACATCATTCAGGGCTTTGAATCGTTCACGTTCTTGCACAGGCTGAAATGTAAGTCGCCTTAACATGTTGAGTGCTGTCTGTTTCAAGCTGGTTATATGACCGAGCTGATACTCTTTGGTCAGATGGTTGACTTCTATAATCGGCATGGTTTATTGGCTATTGAGTGTTTTGTCGTATGTGTAGTTAAACGTAGAGCTTGAGCCTAACCTTATGGCATCAGATACTGGTTACGTTCAATAAAATTAAGCATTTAGATGCTTTGTTAGCCAGTCTTCCAGATCATTGGCTTTTTTTATTTCGAACAGATGGTCGGCCAGGCTTTCAAGTTGCTCGTTATTTAGTTGTTTAATGCTGTCAATTGTTTTAGCAGAAAGTGTGCCGAACAATCGCTTGAAATGGCGTATCAGGATCTTAGCTTCGCCTTCGTGCAGTCCCTCTTGCCTGCCCTCTTGCAAGCCTTCTTGTAAGCCTTCAGCGAAGACATCTTGGTAAAAACGAGTTTGTTTAAGTTCTATATCGTTGTAGCCTAACATTTTTTGTATCTCCTCTCGGCTGAGACTGGGTAATTTATAAACAAGAATCGTTTCTACCCATTCTAGCCAATGCGCTACGGTTTGTTGATCGATTTGAATTTTAATACGGTTTACTAGGTTTTGGGCAGCACTTACGGCTTGTTCTGCATCGATCACTATTAATCGTATTAATTGCAGCCCGATTCGTTCTTCGGGCGGATTAGAAAAATCTTCTAAATAGATGCGTTTGATGCTATTGCTTTCGAGTAAGCTTGCATAATGCAAGCTGCCATCCGTTTCTATTTGGCGAGCCGGATAAATAACGACTGCTTGCCAGGGGTGCTGTGGTTTGTTCTGATGGAGAAAGAAAAAAATCTCACAAAAGAAACGGCTGTAAAAATACGGGTCAGGTTGGAACTGTACTTCTACAAAAATAAACGGCAACTCGGTCCTTTCACCAGGTGGCGTCATAATGCCGTCGAGGCGAAAAGCGGTTTGTTTGATTTCTTCAGAACGGAAGTCATACTTCTGACTACTGTCAAAGTCCAGTCCTGCCAATTCCAATAACAGTTCTGGCGCATTTTTAAAGAGCCGGTAAAAGAGACTGTCTGTTCTCATTTTTTGAAAAAAAAGCCCTTGTTATCAAATAACATCTGCAAACCAGTTTTCCGCGCGTTTAAAATACCAGTAGCTAAAGGGTAGAATAACGAAAGTGAGGATAGCTCCGGGATATAAAACATCAAAATCAGGTGGAAGGCCTTTGAGCATAACCGATTGAAAACTATCGATGATGCCTGCTAATGGATTTAGCGTGTACAGCATATAAAGCCTCTCAGACCATTCTCCCGCAGCATGTTCTTCGATAAGTTTTCTATGTACAAGGCTTAACGGGTAAATCACTGGCGACGCATACATTAATAATGACAACCCTACGGGTAGAGCTTGAGCGACATCACGGTAATAAACATTAAGTGCAGCACCAAAGAAACTGATCGTTAATGCAACGATCATTGTGTAAAAAATTATCACAGGAGCCCACAGTAATTGGATGGTTGGCCCCATTTTATAATAAATCATCATGCCTGCCAGTATTACGAAACTAATAGCTAATTCGACCAACTTGGTAACCATGGCGGTCAATGGGAATACCTCACGAGGGAAATATATTTTTTTAATCAAAGAGGTATTTGATGTAACGCTGTTGACTCCTTCAGCTACAGATTCCTGAAAAAACACCCATGGAAGTAAAGCGGCGAAAGTCAAGATAGGGTAGGGAATGTTACCGCTTTCTATGCCGACGAAACTTCGGACTAATGTAAAGATCAGCATTAATAGAACCGGTTTTAATACTGCCCATAAAATACCCAGATAGGCTTGTTTGTAGCGAATAACTATATTTTTCCAGGCAAGAGCTACGATGAGTTCTCTGTATTTGAATAAATTTTTAGTAAAAGTGATCATGTGTGTTGTTAGGTTAAAGTTTATCTTAATTAGATACTTAACTCATGCGTGCGTCTTGATGGGTAAAATCTACTGTCCGACCAACATAGTTATATTTCAAAATTCGATATCAGAATCGCATGTTGTTCTAATATTTGCTCACTAATTTCTAAGCACTAATTGATATATTAAAAAGAAAAAATCAGTTTCAAATAAAGGGTTAACTTATAGTTTAAACCTGTTGAATTATTTTTACATTTTAATGAATCTGTTTTATGTATTAATTGAGCAAGTCACCTATTTGAAAATCATTGGCAATTTTATTGAGGTCAAAATTAATATCTAGTTCTTCTGATTTACTTGCGCCTTTTTTATAATTTTTTACGCTAATTACTGAAAAGTGTTCTTTGCTTATCCAGCGCTCAGGTATTTTCTTGACTTGTCCCCCATAAAAGCGTCCCCAATATTCAATGCCACATCCGTGATCATCATAAAATTTGGCTCGTCTAGCTATTTCAGGCTCACTTTTGTCAGTATTCGGATGATCTTGAAACCCCCGCCACCACCCACAACCTTTCAAAAACTGATCCTTACTGGCCTCAGGTGTCGTGCACGCAAGCACTTCCCAAAAACGATGGTATTTCCTGTTAAAAATATTTCTCATGCCTCCGTAAGTTTTTACAGCGGCCAATTCTCCAGGTTTCAATTGATCGAACATACGTGCGGCTTCCTGCATTTTATGTCTTGGCAAGATCAAATCAGAATGCCATGTTGCGAGCTTATTTGCCCAAAGGAAAGCAAACTCAAGAGGAATATGTTGATAAAATACGGGAAGTTGCAAATCTTTATTGAAGTCGATTGCAATAGCTCCATTTGCTAGGGGGGGGCAGCTGACACCAAGATTTGGATCCCAACCAACCACAGGTGTCCAGCCAACTTCAAGTACTAATTTTTGTTGTAATAAGCACCAACGATCATTCATGTTCCAGCATAACCAGGGCTTTTCGATCCCTTCCATCTGTATTTTCCATTTTAAAGCTGCTTCAACTAAAACGTCATAAGGTATATCCCAGTATCGCCAATGTCCTGTTCCGACTTTACCTGATCCTTTTTGAATATCCCATGCAGTTTGTTCCACAAATTCCACCTTCATAATGAATTTAATTGACGACTAAACAGGTTTTAAACTTGGCGCTTCAATATTTTTCTTTCTTGGTTCTTGAGTATCTCTAATTTAAGGTAAAGACTAAGCTACGTTATTTAATAAACCATCATATACTTCTTTTACCTTTCTCACATGGGTGTCAACAGCAAAGGTTTTAAGTGCGTGAGATCGGGCATTCTGACTTATAGTAGATCTTAGTGAGCTATCGATATAAAACGCGTAAATTTGTTCTGCTAACGATGTTGGACTTTTGGGAACAAACAGAAGGCCAGTTTTGTTGTGCTCCATCATTTCCGCTGCACCACCGTGTTTTGGCCCTATCAAAGGTCTGGCCATTGCCATTGATTCTATGACGACCGTGCCCAGGGGTTCAGGGCTCGTTGAAGCGGAAACGACAATATCAATACCATTATAGGCCAATGGCATGTTATTAATGTGACCTGTGAAAATTACAATATTTTCTAACTGTTCTTTTTTAACACGTGTTTTAAGCATTTTTTCATACTCATAACAGTCATCAGGCGTCCCACCAATTATTATCATTTTAAGGTTGGGTATTTTCGATTTTAAAATATTGGCAGCATCAAGAAAAAGTTCCTGACCTTTCCATGGAATTAATAAACCAATAAGACCCACAGCAAAATCCTTTTCACCAATATTATAGATTCTTCTAAAATCGTTACCTTCCGCATTAAGGTCTAGTTTGTCCAGTTCGATTCCATCATAAATGATATCGATTTTATTGGCGGGTATTTGTAGTTTGTTCTGCATACTCTCGGATACCCAGTGTGATACCGAAATAAAACGATCAGGAAGGTTAAATGCCCATTTCATTAAACGTGAACCTTCCTGGTCGCCACGCACATGGCATACGGTAGGAATATTTAAAATTTTGCCGACCAATAAAGCAGCCCTGTTACAAAGCGGTTCGTTATTGCAATGGATTAAATCGGCTTTGAAAATTTTGGCGGTCCATAGCAGTTGAATGAAAAAAGGTAAAAAGTTTGCAATATCGTCTGTTCTGGCCAAAACTTGGTTTATCACGAATCGTAAGCCGGGGATTTTATCTGGCCATTCCAAATGATCTATAGCTCTATGAGCACCAACAATGTCGATATGTCTATCTGTAATATATTTCCATAAAGCTTCTTTGGCAATTTCTTGATATTGAGTTCCTGTTCTTCCGGTAACGACCATCGGAGTAAACAAGGAACGGTCAATATTTCTGACTAAATGTCGAAGGCATATGATTGCACCACCGTAACCGATGCCGTTTTCAACGTAAAGTATGCGTCTAGGTCTTGAAGTAATAGGCATGAATAAAACGGTTACAAAATTAAAAAGCGATAAAAACTTTTGTAGTATAGGATATCGTTCGAAAAAAACTTACAAAAATATTGTTTAAAACATAACTTAACTCAATCAGGAGTGTCATGTGTTGCATTCATTGAATGAACCAACTTTTTCTGTGATTATTGCGTCTTTTAATAGTGCAAAAACTCTTCGTAGAGCTATCGATTCAATTCTAAAACAAACTTATGTTCGATTTGAAATAATTGTAATCGACGACGGATCAAAGGATGACACAGCTAAGGTAGTGGCCCAATACGATGATAATGTACACTATTTTTTTCAAGATAACGCTGGGGTGTCTGCTGCTCGAAATCATGGCGTGATGAAATCAAGCGGGAATTGGCTTACATTTCTTGATGCCGATGATTGGTACTACCCTGATCGCCTGCAATGGCATGCCGAGATAATTTCTGCAAACTCTGATGTTGACTTTCTGATTGGCGACTATCATTTAGGAACAGAAGAGGGCAAGGTAATAAATCGATCTATGAATGACACTTCATTTGGACAACAATTACTTGATGCTGTTGACAATAATGGGACTATTTTCCTGGATAAAGCAGGTTTAGGATCATTAATTCCCTCTTATTTTGGACACACAACAACTTTTACTCTTCCGCGAAAAACCTTTATGGATTTAGGCGGATATTCAGAGTCATTTAGCATAGGCGAAGATTTACATTTGTTAATTCGTTTATGTGCTAGAAGCAATAGGGTTGGTGTAGTATGCAAACCCATGGCGTTTTATTGTATTCATGACAATGGATTAATGCGTTCGATTGGTGTTCAATCACAATCTAAAGCCGTTGATACATTATTATCTCTAAAGCAAGAAATGTATAAAGCTGCACCACCAATTAAGGAAGGTTTTTTGAAAGTTTTATTGAATCATCGATATGACTGGTCTGTATCTTTACTTAAAAAAGGCAATTACTTTGGGGCTTTGAAGGTTTTTTTACCTTCACTATTCGAGTGTCCGTCATTTAAAAGCTTTAAAATGCTGCTCTCTCTTATGAAAGGTTAGATTTTTAATAAATTAAGCTAACTATTCTGCTTGGCGTTTTCCTCTTATTTGTTCAAAATTTTGTATGGCACTCATCAAAAGCTGTGCGGTATTTGTTTGATTAAAACTTTGCGAGTTATTGGTGTAATTATCTGAAACATAAAGCAAAGTCATTGGCTTTTTGGGGCTAATCAACAACTTTAAAGTATCTTTTATCTGGTGTTGAATTGGGTTTTCAATAAATTGTCCGTCATACCAAAGTACATATGCAGCCAAGCCCGGCTTATTATTATTGCGCAACACATTGACAGGTATTTTTGGGTTCTCTTGAACCCATTGAATTCCTTCGTTCACCATATTATTTCCGTAAGACAGCGCCAACTCCGGGTGATGATACAGGCGTTTGTGATCGAATGATTTACCGACAAACAAGCGGACTACATGGCCGTCCTCATCCGTGTACATGCGTTCCATCCAGTCATGACAATTAAAGGTTTCCTTTCCCCATATTGCAAGCCGACTTGACGGCTTTGAAACGAAGTTATCTAAAGTGGTGGGTATGCTTTCTACTGGCGCGTCGTCTTTTGCTTGCAGTCCCAGGTAATTGTGAATTACGGTGGGGATCAAGGCTACGAGTAATAACGCAATGACGGGTAATGAATATCGGGGAGCTATCATTGATGCGACTCGTTCGCCATGTTTTCGGGTTCTTTGGGATTTTGGCCCAGTATGAAAATGACCGGCAATGCGATCATGAATGTCATCAGTCCTGAAATTTCGTGGGCAGCTGTGGCCAGCACATCCAGGCCTATCCAATTAACCAATAGAGTCAGAATCAATACTCTGGCGATATTTACAGCGATAGCCAGAGGAGCAGCAATAATCAATAAAAGAATTCTGCGTTTTGCGCTGTTGCAAAAATAGGCGGTAAGAATCGCTATCGTAACGGCAGCATAAAGAGTAGAAAAACCACTGCAGGCATCGGCGACTTGTAAAGTCCCGTTTTCAACCTGAAGTATTGTGCCTGTCGAATAAACAGGAACCCCCAGTATTTTAAGCAACCAAGCGACTGATTTGGTGGCGATGATACGCAGTCCCATATGAAGTGATTCCGTAAAAACGAGCGGGATAGGGAGTGTCATCATCAGGATAATCAACGGGAAAAGAATCGCTTTACTGCGCTCCATACCTAGAAACAACAGCGCTAATCCTGGCAGTGACATGAATAATGCAAATGCCGAGAGCAATTGTGAATTGAGTCCTGTGTCCAGCATGTGGATGATTAAGGCCGGAATCAGTATCGCAAACCCCCAGGCGCTGGTGTGTTGGGGTAAGTTTTTGCGTTTTATGAGTTCCTCTCTGACGAGATAAATCACCAGCAGCGTTACGAGTATGCCATGTCCATTTTGCCAGACGCTCATTGTCCAGCGACCCCATAGCCAGGACAGAGTCGGTGTAAACACTAGAATAAAGAAAATCGCTACAAATCCTAATAACCACCGGTCACTACTTGAGTATTGAGATTGAAGCGGAATTTGTGTGTTAGTGATCATAAACGACCTGTTTGTGTTAGCTATCAATTATTCTATTGGTTAAATACGAAAAGAATATTGCCTGTCATGTAATTATTCAGCGTAGGTTGGGTTGGCTATCTCAAACCGCAACATAAACCTTTGTTTTGTTGCTCCGTCAGCGCTAAATTGACTCATTACCCGCATCTTAATTGATTAATGGTCCTAAATTTAGCACAGACTTTAGTTAATCACTGAATAGTGGAATAAAATTACCTCTAAGCGACGTTATCGATCCCCCCTCTATTTATGCGCGAATGCAGAGGTTGGGCAGTAGCATAGGGTTATAAAGGTCCAGAGGCCATATATGGTGTCGGACGTTCACATCCTTGTGACCTGGATCCCGGCAATCCCTTCCGGGATGACGCCTCTGCCAATTGTCCAACTTTTAACCCGAACATCGCTATTTTAAATGGAGGAGGTTATTTTTGGCGAAAATCCTTATTCTATTCTTCGACTTAATGCTCTTCCAAGTTAACAACCGGCCAGTTTCTTTTTAAGCCAGTCAACGAGGCCTTCCATCGGCACTTCGATACTGGCCTGATCGGTCCTGCCCTGATATTCGACATGTCCTGAATCCAGACCGCGATCGCCGATGACTATGCGATGCGGTATCCCTATCAGTTCCATATCCGAAAACATAAAGCCGGCTCTGACTTTACGGTCGTCAAATAACACTTCGATACCTGCCGCCAGCAAATCTTTATACAAGGCTTCTGTTTTTTCGCGCAGACGTTCTGATTTATGCATGTTCATCGGACACAAGGCTACTTGAAACGGGGCTAAATTCACTGGCCAAATGATGCCTTTGTCATCGTGGTTTTGCTCAATGGCTGCCGCTACAATCCTTGAAATGCCGATGCCGTAGCAGCCCATGATCATGGTTTGATTTTTCCCTGCTTCGTTGATGATGGCTGCTTTCATCGCTTCGCTGTATTTGGTGCCTAATTGAAAAATATGGCCAACTTCAATGCCGCGCGCAATGGTTATTGATCCATGACCATCAGGGCTCAGGTCTCCTTCACAAATCATTCTCAAATCAGCGATCGTTTCAGGCACCGGAAGATCTCTTTCCCAATTTACGCCTTGGTAATGCTTGTCATCCTGATTGGCGCCACAGATAAAATCAGACATCGCTATCACGCTGCTATCCGCAATTATCTTCATATTCAGATTGATAGGACCAATTGACCCCGGATTGCAACCACAGGATTTGAGAATCTGTTCGTCTGTCGCCATTTCCATGGGACTTAATACACCCGTAATTTTTTGTGCTTTAACGGTATTTAGTTCGTGATCGCCTCTGATCAGCAACGCGAACAAAGTGTCTTCTTGATCACCTTTTACAATGAGTGTTTTAAGGCATTGTGATGCGGGTACATTGAAAAACCGACTGACTTCCTCAATGGTTTTGTGCTGCGGGGTATCAATTAATGCCAAGGCTTGAGAGGGCGGATTTCTGGATTCAGTAGGTGCAAGCGCCTCTGCTTTTTCAACGTTTGCGGCATACTGACTTTCAGTTGAAAAGGCAATGGCGTCTTCGCCTGAGTCGGCTAATACGTGAAACTCATGGGATACCGCGCCGCCAATGGATCCGGAATCGGCAATAACGGCTCTAAAGCCTAAGCCCAAACGGTTAAACAGATTGGTGTAGGCCTGATACATTTGATCATAAGTTTCCTGCAAAGAGGCTTCATCTAAATGAAACGAATAGGCATCTTTCATGATAAATTCGCGGGAACGCATCACCCCGAATCTCGGCCTGATTTCATCTCTGAACTTGGTTTGAATCTGGTAATAAGTAATGGGTAATTGCTTGTAACTTTTTAATTCATTGCGGGCCAGATCGGTAATGATTTCTTCATGCGTGGGTCCCAGGCAGAAATCCCGTTTGTGGCGATCTTTAAGTCTGGCCAATTCGGGGCCGTATTTTTCCCAGCGTCCGGTTTCCTGCCACAATTCGGCCGGTTGCAGGGCCGGCATCAAAACTTCAAGCGCCCCGGCTTTTTCCATTTCCTCGCGGGTATATTGCTCGACTTTGCGCATCACGCGCAGTCCCAACGGTAACCAGGAGTACAGGCCAGCAGCTAATTTACGGATCAGGCCCGCTCTGATCATCAGTTTATGACTGACTATTTCTGCATCGGCAGGTGTTTCTTTTACAGTGTTCAGTGGAAATTGTGATGTACGCATCTCGTTGAGGGATTTTTAATAAAAAAAACACATTTTATAGAGTTATAACCCGATAAGTCATCCTGCTTTTACTGAAAAGCCAATTCGAGCTTAGTTCCAAGCTGTTGCTTGATTCTCAATAGGGAGCGTAACCGTAAAAATACTGCCGGTTCCCAACTCACTTTGAACAGAGATGCGTCCATTCATGATTTTCAGTAGTTCCTTGGTAATAGTCAGTCCTATCCCTATGCCTTCTTGAGTTGCGTCATGATTGTTCAATTGGATAAATGGTTCAAAGATTCTATCCATATCTTCCTGCGCAATGCCATAGCCGGTATCGGCTACGGTCAGATAAAGTTCGTTTTCCGAGGCATCCACAATAAATTGGATCTGACCGTTTTCAGTGTATTTAAAGGCATTATTGAGCAAATTACATAAGATTTGACGGATACGTTTTTCATCACCTTGGAGTTTGGCGGGTGCATTATTAATTGATGTGATTAATTTTAGATCTTGTTTCCCCGCAATAAGTTGATATATCGCATTGATATCATTAATAAAGGCCGTAAAGTCAAAAAGTCCGTTAACAACCTTGGTGTTATTGGTTTCGATTGCGGTAAAATCAAGTATATCGTTGATTAAACCGAGCAAATCCTGACTGCATTGCCTGATGATGTTGACATGTTGTTTTTCGTTATCGCCCAGGTCCAAATTGTTCTGAAGCAGTTGGGTAAAGCCCATGATACCGTTTAAAGGCGTCCGCAATTCATGGCTAATTTTTGCGAGAAAATGATTTTTTGCAGTATTCGCATTTTCTGCGGTATTTTTGGCTTTCAATAAGTCACGGGTTCTTTCATACACAATGCTCTCTGTGATGGCATGACGTCCGGTTAGCGCCAGTAATCCCACGCCCATAACGCTGATAAAAATCAAACCGCACGTAAGATACCACCATAACGACCAATGGTATTGGGCATGGATATGGCTTTTGTCATGAAAAAAATTGACCAGCCAACGTTGATCAGCCAGCTTGAATTCTTGCTGAATTTGCCGGTCAATTGACTGATTTTTTGCCAGTGCATGAACATTGATGACCCCTGATTTTTTATCAAGTACATCAATGCTGATCTGTATCCCTTCCGTCGTTAATCCGATAAAAGCCGAATCCAACAATTCTGGAAGCATAAACATCGATAGCGCTACACCGGTCAGTGCCTTTTTATTCGTGTTTGAATTTTTATTGACAGGGGTCAGCATAATCACCTGTTCATTGTTAAATTTAATAAATACGACCGAGTTTTTGGCTGATTCGAATGGGCTGAAAAGCTTAAAGTATGAGTTCGGGTCATTAATTACGGTGGAAAGTAAATTACGGCTACTTTCCGGTTCAACTAATTGGGGAATCAGATTTTTAATTTCCGATCCTTGCGAAGTTATTGAAAATAATGCCAAGGATTTAAGTTCAGGGTACTGTTGAAAAAAAGAGTGCGTAATAAATGAAAAATCGGCTTGATCAAATGATGAAGTGCCTACTGTAAACAAGTTTCGCATTCCGTAAACAATTTGCAGATGATTGTTAAGGCGTTCATTAATCAATTTGACTAACGAAAGGGTTTGACTCTCAAATTCTTTTGCATGCCTTCGGTTTTCATCTTGCTGTATAAAAAGAAAACTGCCCGCAACAAGAAGAAAGCTGAGCAATAAGGGCGTGCCAACAGTATTAAAACGGGCTCGCCAAATTGAGTGAGATTTGGCAAATAAAATAAGGGCAAGCGGGGCAAAAACCAGGACGCCTATGGTGTCGCCTACCCACCAGCTAAACCAGTTAAACGGAATATCTGCCGGAAAGATAACCTTCATGCTGACCATTAATGAAATACCTAAGGTTGCCGGAATCAGGCAACTGACGGGTCCTCCCAACGTAAAAAATAAAACAATCTTTTTGGTTTCGAGTAATGGGTTGGGTAAGCCAATAAAGTGCTTGATTAACCGGTAACCTGAGTAGGCGCAGGCAGTTGCGCCTATCCCTGTGCCTGTGTAAATCAGACAGGCATTTGGGGTGAAACCAAACGCCCAGGCGCTTATAGAAAAATTACCTAGAAAAATGCCTGGCAGCACGCGAGGTCCTTTTAGTACTATCGCCGCCAAAGCGATGCCTGCAGGGGGCCAAACAGCGCCGGCATTGCTGGGAGGGACTGCTAATTCAAGGCCAATTAAACCCAGAAGGAAATAAGCGCACATTACGAAGATGATTAAAACACTGGTATGGAAGAGATCCACCGGATTAAATCGTGACGTCATAATGAATTGAGTAAGGTATGAAAAATCCTGATTTTGCTTGACTTAATGTCAGGCGGATACTGCGTTGATAATCAATTTTAATATTCTACACTCAAAACTTAGCAATCTTTTGAATACATGTTAACGTCATAGGTAAAGATAGCCGTTCAGGTCATTGGTTAACATTCATTTTTATGTTTATGACCTGAGCCTACATTTTGGCAATACCTGATTTGAATCCTTTTTCAGGAAGCTATTTTGACCCCATTCTTAAAGTTTTAAATACCAAAACAATGAATCAAAAAACTCATTATTTTGGACTCTTTGCGGAGTCCACTTTGATCAACTGGCATCAAAAGGACTTTGTTAAGTGGTTGCTTTCATTAAGATTCCTTATTTTTCGATCCGTCAAAGGGTTTGTTGCCGACTTTTGTCCTTTACACGCTTCAGCGCTCACGTTGTACAGCCTATTATCGATTGTGCCCGTTTTTGCTTTATTGTTTGGAGTTGCCAAAGGTTTTGGCTATGAAATTCATCTAAAACAACGCTTGCTTGAACAGGTGCCTAATCAGGAAACAATGCTTTTGCAAGTTTTAGCCTTCGCCGAAAATATATTGGCAGAAACCAAAGGAGGGCTCATTGCCGGGATAGGCATTGTTGTTCTAGTTTGGTCCGGCGTAAAAGTAATGAGCAATATTGAGGATGCTTTTAATGCCATTTGGAAATTGAAACAATCCAGGCCGCTGCAAAAAAAGTTGACTGACTATATTTCGTTCATGTTTTTGGCCCCGGTATTGGCTCTTTCGGCTAGCAGCATGACCGTTTTTGTAAAAACACATATTTTGGAATGGCTTGCAACTTATTACTTGCCTGAGTTGGGCGTTGCGATGATTACCTGGATTTTCGGTCTGTCGCCTTTGGTCATCATGTTTATTTTGTTCACCAGCCTATACCTCTTTATACCGAACCAAAAAGTTGCTTTAAAGTCCGCCATGCTGGGCGGCATTCTTGCCAGTTTGCTTTACCAGATTTTGCAATGGAGTTATTTGTCATTACAAATCGGCGTGTCGGGCTACAATGCAATTTATGGCAGTTTTGCGGCATTACCCTTGTTTCTCGTCTGGTTACAAGCAGGCTGGATGATTGTATTGTTTGGCTGTGAAGTCGTTTTTTTCCATCAGAATCCAGATGATGAACAGTTAACAAGCGGCTCATTAAGTGTCAATCTGGAAAAAGCAATTGCCTTAGAAATAACCCGGCTCATTTTGTTAGCCTTTATTGAGCGAAAACCGCCTTATTCGATTGATCAGCTTGCTGAAGCATTAAAAATTCCTCCCAGCATTACTAAAGCGTTGCTGACCAAGTTGATCGATGCACGATTGATTGTTGAGCTAAAAACCGAAATGGGGCGCGCCGCTGTTTTTCAACCCGGCCTGGAAAGCGCTCAGCTTACGGTTGCTCATGTTCTGGAAGGGATTGACAGCCAGGGCGTCAATGAATTGCCGGAAATGAAGCATGTTGAGGGCGCAATGCAGTTTATCAGGCAAGTACAGCAACAATTCAGTCAAAATACCCAACAGATCCTGGTTAGAGATTGGCAAAATCATGATCAAGAAAAGTAAATTTCATGACATCCTGACTATTTACCAACTATTATTGAGGAAGTTTTGGCGTCAACTATTTTTTCTTTATAGATATAAGACTTTATGACAAATGATACCAACAGAAGGAGGCATGCCAGGTTAGTCCACCGGGCAGTGGTCAAGGTGACTTATTCCTCCGGCAATTCCGTACAACTTAAAATGAATGATTTTTCAGAAAGTGGTTTGTTTATTTTTTGTCCAACTGAATTGCCTCAGATGGGTGAATTAATGAGTGTTCAAACACTGGAACTGGATGACGCGCCAGTATTGAAAACCAAAGTCGTCAGGTTAATACCCGGCAAAGGCTTTGCTCTTGAATTTATTCTTTAAGATGAAGATCATTCGGAATTTATGTCCATTGTTTGATAAATCTTTTTATCCAGGGTTTTCTCACTACCTGAAACGATACAGGTAACCACGGCATCGCCGTTGACGTTGACAACGGTCCTCATCATATCCAGAAACCGGTCTATGCCTATGATCAGGCCAATTCCTTCAACAGGCAGGCCGACCTGATTCAATACCATGGCGAGCATGATCAATCCGACACCGGGCACTCCGGCAGTGCCAATCGAGGCGAGTAAAGACATGCCGATTACCGTTACATACTGTTCTAAAGTCAGCGGAATGTGATAAACATTGGCAATAAAAACAGTGGCGACACCCTGCATGATTGCAGTTCCATCCATGTTAAACGTAGCCCCTAGTGGGATGGTAAACGATGCCGTGCCGGTATGAACCCCCAGTTTTTTTTCTACGGTTCGCAAGGTAACCGGCAGGGTAGCGTTGGAACTGGCGGTGCTGAATGCAAAAAGATAAACAGGGCGCATTTTCCTCAAAAAAACCCAGGGACTCAGTCGCGTATTGACATACAGCAGCAGATTCAGCGTGACGATGGAATGCAGGAGCAAACACGCAATCACGGTGAGCGCATAGCCGAGCATCGGCATGATGAGGGTCAAGCCCTGTTCTGAAAATGTTTTGGCCATCAGGCAAAACACACCCAACGGCGCGAAACGCATGACTAGCGTTACCAGTGACATCATCACCTCGTTGACCATTGACACATAACCGGCCAATTTTTTACCGGTCTCTCCGGTCTTTAACATGGCAATGCCGAAGAACAGAGCAAAACAGATGATTTGCAGCATTTCGCCCTCAGCAAATGCCTTAACCGGATTCCCGGGTACCAGATTAATCAATACTTCATTCAGAGACGGGGCAGAAGGTGGAGTAAAAGACGTATGATTGATGACGGTCTCAAAGTTCTGCCCGGGTGACACTATCGCTGCAATCATCAGCGCTATCGAAACGGCCAATGCCGTAGTCAGCAAATACCAAAAAATGGTTTTACAACCTATTCTTCCAACGGCACCGGCATCCCCGATGGCATTTACGCCCTCAATCAGCGAAAAAGTGACCAGCGGCACCACCAGCATTTTTAATGCATTGATAAATAGCGCCCCCGAAACATAAAAAACGCCGTTAACCACATAGGTAGCGACAAAAGAGTTATTGATTGCAAAGTTATTGATCAGTGATCCGATAAGCAGACCCATTCCCATACCGATCAGGATTTGTGTGGTGAGCGGAAGCGGTCGTTTCATGGTTTAGCCTTAAGAGTGAACGAGCTGCAATTATGCATGGGCTGCAGGAATTATTGATAGAGTTTGCGTAAACGGTGCCAAACCCATTTCATAAAGCACTGTTCGCCGTAGGCAGAAGCAACATCCCGGCAGGGATTGCCGGGATAACGGCAACTATTAATGCAAACACAGCTCCCAAACAAGCCTGTCCAACTCTATAAAAACTGGGAAACTTCAGTTTAGTTATTCTTGTTTTGCCGAGTAATAACAAGACCTGATTAGCAAGATGTTTTCAGCTCAATCCATAAGCCCGTCATGCCCGTCTGGAAACGGGCATCCAGTGCCAAGGAAGGTAAGCTTCGAGCTATCCATGTAACCTGGATTCGCTTGCGCGGTCTCACGGCTCCGGCAATCCATGCCGGAATGACATGCTCATTGCTTTTTAATAAGTGAACTAATCGTCTTTATTGCGGATTCATCCAGTTCTGCGGTTCTTTTCTGCTGAGAACATAGCGCGCCGCGAAAACCTAAATAATCGGGTTTTAATGACTTTAATGCAGGAATATCGGCAATTCGCAGTGAGCCCGCCAACCCGCATATAAGATGATTGGCGGAGGCTTGTTCGACAAAGTTTTGAATGTTATTTTGCGGCATCATATCGGTTAGTGAGCCTTTCTGTTTGTCCATCGTATCCAGCATCACACCACGAAATCGGGCCGACTTGATTTTGCTTAAGGTATTGAGTTCGGGCTGTGTATCAGCAAATAAAACCGCAATCATGCTGATGCCGGCATTGCCTAGATCCTCTAGCGCATCCAGTGTTCCGTTCCAGTCGCCACCTGGAAAAAATCCGATTTTAATGAAGTCGACGCCCGTTTCAGCTTTGGAAAGAACGGCGGAAAGAATAGTCTGTGGGTGCATGGGCAAATCGCCGATGGTCGCACTGATACGGCGTTGACCGTTGATGGCTTTGACTATCGTTTTTATGCTTTCTATCTGAAGGTCGCCAAGTGCGCCTTGGGCCGGATCTTTGAGGTCAATGATATCAACATCGTACTGAAGCACCTGCAATGCCTCTTGCAGGTTGGTGACACTGGCTAACATTCCTGTCATGGTTTACTCTCTTGCTGATATTGTGTGACGGCCTCCATCAGCCATTGCCATGCTTCTAATTCAATCGGTCCTGCCGTTTTTTCAAGTCCTATGCGTAAATAATCGAGTTCACTTTCAATTTTTTGAGGTGTCAATCTATCGAGCCGACTGACCAGTATTGCGGCTTCCAGAACGGCGTATTGTGCTCGGTTGAATCCTGTAAACGGTCTGTGATTGACAGTATGCACGGTCTGACAGAATAATTTCGGACGAACGGGGTCATCTTCCACGCGCAGTAACTTAACTTCGGAGTGGGCAAGGGTGTTTTCCAAAACGTGCCCTGTGACTTTTTCCGCCATTTTTAAGGGCCAATTGCGGCGTCCGGTTAAACAGCCTGCAAATATGCGCACATCATCACTGAAGTTGATGATGGCTGTTTGTGTTGACAGCAAATTCGTCAAGGTTGTAGACGGGCGAAAAGGCAAAATAATGAACAGATCATCCTGTTTATGGATACCCATAGGCGCGATATGGACTTCGCCTGAGCTGTTTTGAGTCGTGACGATGGTTTCAAAAATCATAGTTCGGGGTAAGGACTGTCGTTAGCCATCAAAACGTTAAGCGTTGTGATGTTTGGAAGAAAGTAATCAAGTAGGGCTTAACCTGACACGTTTTAAGCTTTATTTTTGTAATGTGGAACCTGCCGGTTTAAATTGATGTAAGTCAACGGTGTTTTCATTTAGATCGACAGCACACCCCCATTGTAACGGTTCATCTTGAGTAAAGCGCTTGCCGAGTTGCCAGGCTATTTGCGCACGGGCTAATTCCACGCCCAGATAAAAGGCATGGCCGCCATCGCTGGCTACATCAAGCTTGGGATATAAATCAAACGGGTCTTGCGCGGTATGGATGCCATCGCGGTTAAAAATATGGATACCGTCCGGGCTGGTTTGAATTCTGAAGCTGGGGTCCTTTATTTGCTCGGCTAATTCTTTGATCTCATCCGCCGAATAGGGAAAAGGCGCAGTTTCATGCAGCGCCATTAAGCCATTATCAATATGTTTGGGTAGCCTGTCCTGTTGTTTGGCGGCATACATGATGCGTCTCGCGAGATCCGCTTCTTTAATCGCTCTGCAGGCATGTTTGCTCACTTCGGTCGTTAATATATGGTTAATATCGAGTTCTGAACAAATACCCAGTAACAGTGCATTCATGCCCAGGGTGTCGGCATGCGTCAGCTCGGTAATATTGCCAACGCCCAACATCATTTCAATGCCGGGA
This sequence comes from Methylomicrobium sp., assembly GCA_018333785.1. Taxonomy (GTDB): domain Bacteria; phylum Pseudomonadota; class Gammaproteobacteria; order Methylococcales; family Methylomonadaceae; genus Methylicorpusculum. The sequence continues at coordinate 56,398 of JAGXSU010000174.1, forward strand.
TAACGCTTTCTGACTGCATGATAGCGAACGAGCGAAGCAGTAAATCCAAAATGGATAGGGTCCAGAATCGGATCGACTATAAAGGTCTGGTTGTTTCCTTGCAGTGTTTCAATCGAACGGTATAAAGACTCGAGGTCTTCATGTGTCTCGGGGATAATGACAGGTACGGCATCGACTTCGCCGGCAATCCACAAACTGCTTTCGTGCAGGCTCAGCAAATAATGGGCTCCGGCTTTACCCCCCCTAAGCAGATCTTCGGATGTTAAAGAATCGATGCTGACCAGAAATCCGGCCTGTTTTAGCGCCTGTATGGCCTCCTCCATATGTGGAAATGGCGTGCCCGGCAAGCAGCCGATATCGATGACATCAGCACCGTTATCTCGGTAATAAGACGCTCGCTGTAAAATGGTTTCTATGCTGACGAAGGGCGCATCGACAATTTCGGCAAACACTTTGACCGTGTACTGGCTGATATCGATTTGATGTGCTGCCTTGCCAAAATATTGGGGCAGATCCTTTAATTCATCTGGCCCACGTTCTACCGGCAGACTTAAGTCCGTGGACAGTTTGTCTATATCTCCCCGGCAACGTCCGGGAAGGATGATACGATCCGCATTAAACGTATCGGTCAACCGTCTGGCAATCATATCCGTGGTCATTAGCGCCGCGACCTTGATGCCCAACTGATGCACTGTATAGGTAAAATCCGGCTGCATTTGCTCCAGAATGCGGTGCAATTGCTTTTCTGCCAGCTTTCCGGTTAAGAAGAGAATATGCTCGCTCATGCCAGCGTTTTTAATCGTGCTTGCACGGCTTCAATCAGTTCATCCACGCTTTCAACCACCTGTGTGTATGGAAAGGTTCGAATTTTATCCGTCGCTTCAAGGTCTATAGGCCGGGGATAAACCATTACTTTGCCCCCCGGTGCTGTGGTTTCCATTTCAGGCGCGATATCGCAAGGATAAACAATACTGGGAACTCTGCATTTTCCGGCTTGCGAGTAGAGATTGGTAACCAGCGAATCAGCAATGCCCAATACGCATTTGGCAACGGTATTGGAGGTCGTCGGTGCCATCACAAAAGTGTGATAATACCCCTTGTAGAATAGCCCTACAGGAGGGGAAGAAGCGGTTTTATCACGATAGACCGGCATTTTTTCGCGAACAGCGTCCAGCTTGATGCCGTACATTTTCAACACTTCTTCCCCGGCTAAACTGAGGTACAGATCCACGCAGTCCAGAGTCAAAATAAATTCCAGGCATTCTTCTATATAATGGCCTGAACCGGTAACAGCCCAGGCTAAACGCGGATGATCCATTGAATGTATTAAGCGATTAAAAGGCTGGCATTATACCTTAATCATGACACTGATTAATAAATGAGGCATTAAAGTGAATGTTGTTGAGAATACAAAGCCCATGATCATGGGTATTTTGAATGTCACTCCTGACAGTTTTTCTGACGGCGGACGTTTCAATGGCGTTGCCGAGGCACTGGACCAATGCCGCAAGATGATAGAGCAGGGGGCTGATATGATCGATATTGGGGGTGAATCCACGCGCCCTGGCGCAGACCCGGTATCCGAGGAAGAACAAATCAGGCGCGTGGTTCCGATTATTGATGCAATAAGGCTGCAACTGAATGAAACCATCCCAATAAGTATCGATACAACACTACATCGCGTTGCGGCTGCGGCGTTGGATGCCGGGGCGACGCTGATCAATGATATTTCTGCCGGCCTTGATGATGAATTGATATTCGATGTTGCGGTTCAAAAACAAGTCCCCCTCATTTTGATGCACCGGCAGGGCAGCCCAAAAACAATGCAGGAAAGTCCGTTCTATCTGAATGTTGTCCGAGAAGTGCTGGACGGATTAATGCAGCGGGTCGAGCTAGCTATGAGTAGGGGGGTCGATAAGCGACAATTGGTTATTGACCCGGGCATAGGCTTCGGTAAGCGTAAACAGGATAATATTGATTTATTGGCACATCTCGACCAATTTGTAGCGACCGGTTATCCCGTTTTATTGGGCACAAGTCGCAAACGTTTCATGGGGTCAATTTGCGATGTGAACAATCCTGAGGAATTGATAACGGCCACCGCAGTGACGACTGCATTGGGTGTTATGAACGGAGTTAAATATTTTCGAGTGCATGATGTTAAGGAAAACAAGCAGGCATTAGAGGTCGCATGGGCCATTTATCAAAGCCGTCAGATTTGAATGCCGTATTTTTCAAATAAGCTGTATAGCGTAGGCCGGGTAACACCCAGGAGTTGAGCCGTTTTGGATATGTTATTGTCGCAATGAGTTAATGCGCGCTTAATCGCAGCCGTCTCGGATTCCTCTCTCACTTCTCTCAAATTGAAAGGCGATGACGGTTTATCGTTGATCGTTATTTCAAGGTCTTCCAAGCTAACCAAAGGTTCGTTAGCCATAATAACCGCTCGTTTGATTTTGTTTTCTAACTGGCGAATATTTCCTGGCCAGTCAAAAGTTTCGATAGCGAGAGCCGCTTCTTTGCTGAAACCCCGGATTGTTTTTTTATGTAGCTCACTGAATTTTCGAAGCAAGGCGGTTGCTATGACGATAGCATCGCCCTCGCGTTCTCTGAGGGGAGGAATGTTGATCACCATTTCACTGACGCGGTAAAAAAGGTCTTCTCTGAAGGATCCCCGGATAATCAATTCCTGAATATTTTGATGCGTTGCGCAAATAATTCTGACATCGACCGGTATTTCTCCCCTGCCACCCAAGCGCTCGATTTTTCGCTCTTGTATAAAGCGTAAAAGTTTGGATTGCAGTGAAAACGGCAAATCGCCAATTTCATCGAGAAAGAAGGTTCCTCCGTCCGCGTATTCAATTTTTCCTTTGGTTTGTTTGGTCGCGCCGGTGAATGCCCCTTTTTCATAACCAAAAAGTTCGCTTTCTAAAAGACTTTCCGGTATTGCCGCACAATTGACTGCAACAAAAGGCTTGGATGAGCGATCGCTGAGATCATGAATGGCTTTTGCAAGCAATTCTTTGCCTGTTCCTGTTTCGCCCAATAATAAGGTTGTAATTTGTGTGGGTGCAATTTTCTCTACCGTGCGGGATAGGTTTTGCATTTTTTTACAGGAGGCAATGATACCGTTCAAAGGCTCTTTATTTTTTTGCTGAAGCCGGACATTTTCCTTTTCTAATTCGTCCAGATGAAAAGCTCTCTGGATAATGGTTTTCAAAACATCCAGATCAATCGGTTTTTGATAAAAATCATACGCACCCAATGACACCGCCTCCAGTGCATTTGAGCGATCATCATTGCCGGTGACTACTATCACTTTGGTTAACGGTGCCAGTTCAAGAATTTCTCTTAATGTCTGCAAGCCCTCGCTGGCATTGGTAGGATCGGGTGGCAGTCCTAAATCCAACGTCACAACGCTGGGCATGAATCGTCTCAAGGCAATAATGGCGTCTTGGCGATGGCCGGCAATGACCGTTTGATAATCTTCAAAGCTCCATTTAAGTTGTTTTTGCAATCCAGGGTCGTCTTCAATTATCAATAATATTTTTCTATCTTCCATTCATTTGGTCCTTAACTGCTGCGGTACTCAAGTTTGTTATTGTTGCGCTGGTTTATAGATGGGCAGTTTTATCGTAAATACTGAACCCATGCCAGGATTGCTCTCTACCTCGATCGTTCCCGATAGCTTGGTCACATAGTCTTTTGCTTCATAGACGCCAATGCCCATTCCGGCATTACCTTTAGTGGTATCGAAAGGTTTAAATAAACGAGTGGCGATAAATTGTTTATCCATACCAATGCCACTATCGATTATCTTGATCGTCACGTCGGAGTTATCGTTGAATAATTCTAGCCTAACAACGCCATTTTGGGGGGTCGCTTCTTGAGCGTTTTGTACCAAATGGCCGAGTACTGCAATCAATTTAGCTTGTTCGCCTATGACTCTGATCGATGTGTCATTCATTTGATTGAGGATTTGTAGGCCAGGAATGTTGCAGGATTGTTGAATAGCCACGTCTTGTACTATCTCTTTCAAATCTATCAACGTTCTGGATTCCGAATGAATGTTGCCTTTTCTCAGTTGATCGATAACGTGTTGCATTTTTTCGGCTACATTTTTTAACGTATCGATGGAATCATCAATGAATTCAGGATTCCTTTTGTGTTTTTCGGCATTCTTCACAATTAAAGCAATCTGGGCAACTTGGTTTTTCAGGTCATGAACAATGAAAGCAGACAAACGATTATAGGCTTCAAATTGCTTGGATCTTGCCAATTCGTCAATGGTTCGGTTAAGTGCTAAAGCGTTCGTTAATTGCATACCCACCGTTTTTAGTAAATCATGATCTTCCCAATTGAGAATGCGGGGGGCTCTTGCTTGTGTCAGGACGACAAAGGCTTCTACCGAGTTTAACCGGAGTAGCGGTACCAGAAGCCAGATAGCATAATCTTTATTATCCCAGGCTGATAAGTCGACATCTTCATAAACATCAGGTGCCAAAGCATACTCAGCAAAATCTATCACCCATTGCTTGGATTGTATGAATTGTATAAAGGGTGTGTCTTTTTTAAATAAAATTTCAGGCTCGAAACCCATGTTGTAGTGTTCGGCAAAATAAAAATCGCCTTGTTCATTTTTGATCCACAAGCCCCCCCCTGAACTTTCAACCAAATTGGCCATGGTTCTTAATATGAGGCCATATAATTCGGTAATGGAATCCATTTGTGCGATAGTTTTACTTAATTTGATCCATTCTTCCCGGTAGTCGTAACTGTATTGAAAAAAATGTTTGTTTAAATAAACCTTGACCAGGGCTCGAGTTCTTCCCGAAACAAACAGGATGATGAGCAGCAGGATTGACAGGAAAATAAAGGCTATCTGAGCCAGTTGACCCCAATTTCCGCCATAATCGCGAATGTAATAACCGACAACTGACATTAAAATTAAATAGATGCCGGAAGCAAACAAGACGGTTGTATGAAATACCAGTTTTCTGGAGACGGTTAACGTCGTGGTATGTTCTTGAAGACGAACTACAGAAATAGCCAGTAATGGCGCCACAAGCGCATTGATAATGCCCCTTGAATCCCTGAGCGCAGAATCAATATTCGAAAACAACAACGATTTACTGTATAGAAAAAAATCAATAACGAATAAAGAGCCTAATGCCAGGCACAGGAATTTAATCGCCCATCGCTGTTCATACAGGGCATTACGATAGACTTGTTCGATCAGAATCAATCCGGCAATTGCAAAACCAACATGGGCAAACAGTCGAAAATCAGTACCCAAATAAAAATTGACCAGCATGAGCCAAGGACTGTAGCTCTCTATCAAAAAGGTCAGGGTGACAATCAGGATAAGTGATTGAGCCAGTTTTGACTCTTTTAAAAATGAGAGGTGTTCATGATTTTGCTGTTGATATATTATAAAGCTCAATAGAATCAGCCAACCGGCACTGCGCAACGTTTCAAACGGCAATGTCTCCGGCGTGTAGATAGTGTCGATTTTGAGCGCTAACGTGGTATAGCCGGCCCAAATAAACGACAAACCCGTTGCGATCATTATCGGCAAGGCCAGGTTGCTTTTTTTTAAGCTGAATATGCTCAACGGAAGTAATAACAGATAAGCGATAGAGGCTGCCAGGTAGCTTAAAAAGCTATAATCTTCAAACGCATTCATAATTCGTTGTGTTTTTTGATGAATTCAGGTGGTTTTCAAAGTCTTAATTACGAGAATGACTTAAACAGTTAAGCAAGATTTCTTAGCTTAACAATTGTTTAATTGCCGTTTATTACTACAATTCATAAATTTCCCGAGCGCAATTGTTTGAAAGCAAGAAAATAACCCTTTGACGCTTGAACTTAAAAGCTAAGTTTTAATGCGTTTTTGAGTAAATTTTGTTGGCCTGATTATAAACGAATTGAAAAAAAACGATTTTAACTGCGAAATCAGGTCAAATTGAACTATGATTAATTCGCCTTAAAGTCTAGAGCAGAACTTCACTAACGGTATCTACTGTAAGCTTATGAAATTAGTCTGAATTTCGGTTTTTCCCAACTTGTTAGTTTGTTTTGTAGTTTATCGACGCGTTATCAATTTAAGTCAATTTCTGAAAAGTTG
>JAGXSU010000175.1 GCA_018333785.1 Methylomicrobium sp.
GACGGGGCGAGTCGAGCCGGAATCCGATTCTTCAGATGAAATCGATGCCAGCAGCAATCAATCATTGATACCTTCCAGCATGGGCTTCACGTTTTGCGTCTCGGGCGATGCGTCAGCCATCGAGGTTGATGTCGGTTTCGGACGTTACGAACGCTTGTCCGGCGAAGACGGTGGTCAAACGAAAATCATCAACCGGAAGGTGCGTGATGCCGACGGCAACGTCGTGCGGGTGGAACAAGAAGAAGTCAGAGCCAGAGTTTGGCAGCGCATACCCTGTGGTGGCAAGTTGAAACTGCCACTGACCACGGGAACCATTCCCCATCAGGCACCCGATCCGGAGCAACCGGAGGTCAGGATTCAGGGCTCGATTCGCGCACCCAATGCCAATGGCGATCGCTTGGTGACACTGTTCCTGGTCAATGCTCAAGTGGAACCAGAAACCAATCGCGATTCGGCTTGGCTATTTCAGCCTGAGTTGACCGTCCGCGCCGCCCCCGAGTCTTCCAATGTGGCTATCTTTCGTCGCCGTCCCATGTTGGATGCCAACGGCATGGATCCCGAGCGCGAGGCATTGGAAATGATCTACCGGAATCGGGTCGAATTCGGCGTAGGCCATGGTGTCGCTGTCCATGCCGAGCTGAGTGATGATGTGACGTTGGCCACCGAGATTCGCACCGTGATCATGCCCCAATACGAGGTAGCGGTAACGGAAACGCCGGGCGAAGATCCCGCCGATCGTCCAGCAATGCGAAAGATGCTGGAGCACGGTTGGCTGGACATGCACACTTTGGCCACACTCGAAAAATCGGAATTGTCTATCGCTTTGCGTGTGTTGACCGACGACTATGCTGAATGGATTCACGAACAACGTGTCCGTATCGGTCAGGATGTGACCGGGCATGACCATCAAGCTCAATTGGCATTGGATCGGTGCCATGAAGTGTTGGTTCGCCTTAGACAGGGTATCGACACATTGGAAACCAATGACAAGGCATTGGCGGCGTTTAGGTTTGCCAATCAGGCGATGGCGACTCAGCGGGTACGAAGTATTTACTCTCTGGCCATGCGACGAAAGGAAGACAAATCGCTCAACTCCATCAACATACCCAAGAATCGAAGTTGGCGACCTTTTCAGCTCGCCTTCTTGTTGTTGTCAATACCGTCACTGACCGACCCCAAACATCCGGATCGAACCCGTCCCGTCGAAGCCTATGCCGACTTGCTGTGGTTTCCGACCGGTGGCGGTAAGACCGAGGCCTATCTAGGGGTGGCCGCTTTCACCATGGCCATACGCCGCATGCAACCCCATTTGGGTGGGTATGATGGTACGCGTGGTTTGGCGGTGATCATGCGTTATACCCTGCGTTTGTTGACCTTGCAGCAATTCCAACGCGCCACGACGCTGATTTGCTCGATGGACATCTTACGGCGTGAAGCGCTCGAAAAGGGTGATGAATCGCTGGGCAAGGAAGCCTTTACCATCGGTCTTTGGGTGGGTAACAAGGTCACGCCAGGCACCACTGAGGACAGTCATCGTGCCATCGAGGCGAGACGTAACCCAGGTCAAAATACAGCGGGCCTGGCGTCACCGGCGCAGTTGACCAGTTGCCCCTGGTGCGGATCGGAAATCGCACCGGGCCGTGACATCGAAGTCGATCGGGACACGTTACGGACCGTGATCTACTGCGGTGACAAGAAAGGTCAATGTGAATTCTCCAAAGGGAAATCCAGTAAACGAGCCCATCCGGGGATTCCGGTATTGGTCGTCGATGAAGAAATCTATCATCGCCCACCGACGATGATGATCAGTACAGTCGACAAATTCGCAATGATGGCCTGGCGTGGCGAAGTGCGTACCCTGTTTGGTCGTGCCGACCGGGAATGCCCGAGACATGGCCTAGTGTTACCCGATGCAGATTGTCATGGCTCTCACCAAGCTAAAAAAAGCCTGCCTGCTGTCAAAGTCAAAACAATTTCGCCGATACGGCCACCGGATTTGATCATTCAGGACGAGTTCCATTTGATCAGTGGTCCACTCGGCACCATGGTCGGCCTATACGAGACGGCAGTCGATGAATTGAGCGCCTGGCAATGGGAGGGATTGGCCGTTCGACCCAAGATCATCGCTTCGACGGCAACCGTGCGCAAAGCGCGGGAACAAGTCAACAACGTATTCATGCGTCAGGTTGCTGTATTTCCTCCCCATGGATTGGATGTGGAGGACAATTTTTTCTCGATACAACGACCAATCCACGACCGTCCGGGACGGCGTTATCTAGGCGTTTGCTCGCCGGGCAGTTCGCGACCGGCCATGTTGATTCGTGTCTATACGGCCTTTTTGACGGCAGCACAAACATTGTTCGAGCGATTTGGATCGGCTGCCGATCCTTACATGACCATGGTGGGTTATTTCAATTCGTTACGAGAGCTCGGCGGTATGAAACGTTTAGCCGAGGACGACGTGCAGACGCGTTCCTATCGTGTGCAGATGAGTTTGGTAAAACGGCCAGGACTGGGGCAACGTGGCGTCAATAACATTAGTGAATTGACCTCGCGTGTTTCCAGCCAGGACATCCCCAAGTATCTCGACCAGCTGGAGGTCAAGTTCAACGCCGAATACGATTCGGACAAAGGTAAGTACGCGTGTCGTTGGCAAGACGGTGACGTTAGAGCCATCGACGTGGTCTTGGCCACCAATATGCTGTCGGTTGGAGTGGACGTCAATCGGTTGGGGTTGATGGCTGTCAATGGTCAGCCCAAAGGCACCGCGGAATACATTCAGGCTACCAGCCGCGTTGGGCGAGCCTCGCCTGGTCTGGTCTGTACGGTTCTGACCTGGGCTCGACCTAGAGACTTGTCACACTACGAAACCTTCGAACACTATCATGCGACCTTTTATAAACACGTCGAAGCGCAGTCGGTCACGCCATTTTCGCCACGAGCCATGGATCGTGGACTGACCGGGGCCATGCTCAGCGTCATGCGTCTGAGTCATGAGGCCTTCAGTCCCAATGTGGGAGCTGGTCAGTTGGAGCAGGCCAATCAGACTGAGATCGCCAAAGTAATAGAAATCTTGGCCGCGCGCGCTGGTAACGTCGAGGACAATACCAAGAAACAGCTTGCGATCGATGGTTTGAAGGCCAGGGCCGATGATTGGGCCAAGGAAGCCAGTTTGGGTGGTCGAACACTCGCCTATGAGAAGCGTGGGCAACAAAAAGATACGACGGTGGCCTTGATCAAATCACCGGGAGTTCGCGCCTGGGATAATTGGACGGTGCCCATGTCGATGCGGGAGGTCGAACCAGGTGTGCGACTGATCATGAATACGTCTCGCTTGGAAGATGAGTACGAGTGGAAACCACGTCCGACGGTGACGGAACAAGAAGAGGATAATGGATGAGCGAAAAAACGCCCGTTGGTGAGGTGCGTCCAAGCCAATTGCTGTGGACTTATGGTCCCGGTGCCCTGATCGATTTGCCGAATTTATCGGTAGTGACATCGGGTATCGATCGTTGGGAGCGCGACAGATGTCAACCGATCCATGAAGCTCGCTTATTGAATGCCGTGCGGCAGGTGTTGGGCGGTCAGGTCGAGAGCCTGCGCATGCCACCCTTCTCGAAAAGTGAGCACGCCGACGTGTGGTCAGCGGAGGCCAATATCGGCGTTCCAGTGCGTCCTTTTCCACGATGGTTGCGTTGTGTGAAGTGCGGATTGCTCTCACCTTACGATCTAGGGCTGTTCGGCCTGAAGGAAAACCGTTATCGACCGGAGTTGACGAAATTCGTACACAAGGGGTGTACTGGATCGAAAGGCAGTGACAAGGCTAAAGATGCCGATGCCGTGCCGGCGCGTTTCCTGTTGGCTTGTCGCGGCGGACACTTAGACGACTTCCCCTGGCATTACTTCGTGCATGGTGGTCCCAGCGAATGCAAAGGTATTCTAAGATTTTTTGAAAGTGGTGCATCGCTACAAACCGAAAATCTGTGGGTCAAATGCGATGCATGTTCGGCATCTCGCAGCATGGCTCATGCCTTTGGACAAGCCGGCAAAGACAATCTGCCAGGTTGCCGTGGACGACATCCGCACCTGGACTGGTTCGATCATGACTGCAAGGAGGCACCAAGGGCTGTATTGTTGGGTGCCACGAACAGTTGGTTTCCAATGGCCTTGTCGGCATTGGCGATTCCTCAGCAGAATGGCTCTCCCTTGCAGCAAATCATCGTCGATCATTGGGAAGACTTTGCCGATACGGAAGACTTGTCGGAGTTGAAAGGTACGATCAAGGCTTTGAAGAAACGTGGAGAAGCACAGGGTATCGAGAAATATGAGGTCGAATCGGTTTGGCTGGCCATTCAACAATATCGGGATGGTAGTGATCAGGTCGTCGGACAAGCCGACATCAAAGGTCCAGAATGGGAAGTTTTGTCGTCAGCTAATCCACCTACCGATTACCCGCATTTCATGAGTACGCCGACTGCCGTGCCGGATGGTTTCAAGGAAAGAATCAGTCGAGTATTACTCTTGGAACGCTTGCGCGAAGTCAATGCTCTGATTGGTTTCACTCGCGTCGAATCCCCTGATGAATCGATCGGACAGGATCATTCGTCGATGGCACCGCTTTCTCGATCAAACCCAGAATGGGTGCCTGCTTGTGAGGTTCATGGCGAAGGAATATTCATCCAATTCAACGAATCGGCATTGAAGGAATGGGAAAGCAAGAAAGCCGTTGCCGACATCGATCAAATATTATTGGGTGGTCACCGAGGGTGGCGTAATGCTAGGCATTTGAGTCCTGATGGCGACTACCCAGGCATTCGCTACGCTATGTTGCATACTCTTGCGCATCTTCTGATCCGGGAATTGGCTTTGGAGTGCGGTTACAACGCGGCAAGTATTCGTGAGCGAGTCTATGCCGACATGATTGATGACATGCCGCAAGCGGGCATCTTGATCTACACGGCTGCTGCCGACTCTGATGGTACGCTGGGCGGTTTGGTAGAACTTGGCAAACCTGAAAATCTGGGTCGACTAATGGGGCAAGCGCTGGAACGTGCCAAAGTGTGTTCTTCCGATCCGTTGTGCTCCGAGCATGATCCTGCCAAGGATAGGACGCTACATGCGGCTGCATGTCATGCCTGTTCGTTCGTGGCCGAAACCTCATGTGAACGCGGTAATCGTTATTTGGACAGAGCCCTGTTAATCCCTACCTTTGAACATGCTGACGCTGGTTTCTTCAAGGGTTTTTGACATGGAAGCATTGCTGGATGCCGTCACAGAGGTCGTATCGTTAGTTTCATTCGAGAAAGCCGAGGCCATTGCCAAAAGGATCAGAAGTTCAAACCCTATGTCCTTTTCAGATTTTGCTGGCACTTCTGCTGCGGCCGTTGCTATCGAGAAACTCAAAAAATCATGGTCGACAACAGATGTCGGTCCTGATGCATTGGCATCCATGCTCATTGCAGCTTCGCACACTTTCCACAAGTTGAATTCCGAACAAACCCTGGAATTGGTGTGGACGGGCCCGACCACACCGTTCGTTTCTGCGCGCCGCACCGAACAGGCTCTGTTGCAAGTTATAGATTCGGCCCGGAAATCCTTGTTCATCACCAGTTTCGTGGCTTATGACGTGTCGTCGATCATCGATGCGTTGAATAAGGCAATCGCTCGTGGTGTAAATGTTTCGATGTTGCTGGAATCATCGACTGATCATGGCGGAACCATGTCCATGGACGTGATTGGCAAGATGCGTGAATTGATTCCAAAGGCAATGTTGTATGCTTGGTCAAACAAATCCGATGGCTTCTTAGGTGGTCGAGTGCATGCAAAAGTCGCCTTGGCCGATGATCAGTCCTGTTTCATCACCAGTGCCAATTTGACAGGGTTTGCGATGGAGAAAAACATGGAGGCCGGCATCTTGATCAATGGAGGTAGATTGCCAACCGTATTTGCTAGGCATTTGACGGCATTGATCGAATTAAAAATCATAGAACTGGTTTCATGAACATTGCATTATTCGAAACTCATGTTTCATTGAAAATCATTTGGTTACATTATATTGAGTGTGGGTGAAACGATGGAACAAATTTTTAATATGTAAAGTCTGTTTCTTCTTGGGATTCTGGGGGTGGCATTATCATCAATATCGTCGAATTCGCTGATGGTTGAGTACTCGGGGTTACTAATGAGAAAGTCAACGGTGTCATATTTCGATATGGATGCTTCACAAGGAGGCGTTGCCGAAAATGAATCAGGAATGATCGTATTGGCTGATTGGTTCGTCACGATAACTTTAATGCGCTAAACATATACCAATTGCAACATCAAAATTAACTTTTCAATATTTCGACTGATACGGTTTTTTTGAATCTACCGAGAAAACCAATATATACATCAGGAAAAGGAAAACTTTCCGATCGACTTCTCTTCCATTCACTTTTGATGAAATTAACCAGAGAAAATGCTTGCTTTCTACATTCTCTGAAACCAGGTACTCTTCTCAATGATTCAAGCATATATTTCAGCGACTCATTATCTCGAGTACGAATTGAATTCTTGATTTTATCCTGCCAAATCTCTACGCTTTTGGAAGTCATTCGCCAAGTCCAACTGGCTTTCAATTCTTTTCTTGGGGTCTTCACTAACTCATAATTGCCATCATTGGAAATAATTCGCTGCTTTCTATGGGTCGCGTCTTTCATTTTCTCTAATTCAAATATTACTCCTGACCCTGGCGTCGATAATACCCACCAATGACAAATATTATCCCCTGATTTAAATAGTATCAGTTCAGAGTTAGTAATTCCCTTTGATTTGTTTTTGTGGCGCTGCTTTGGGGTAGTATCTAGCTCATATAAATTCGTAAGTTTCAGTACGAATTCAGTTACCTTATTCAGATTAATATTGCCGCTGGTATGATGAATGTAACCATGACTGACCAAGTGTAGGATTCTGCGCATCGCATCAGTTTTTTTCGTAAAAATCTTCATCACAAACTCATGGGTAAAGATGTTAAATAAGAAATCGGGTTTTTCGGTAAAGTCGCCAAAAGAGATTCCATAAATTACACATCACAATGTAATATAGTGCAAATAACTTTTAAGGTGATTAATCATGATGAATCAACTATACAATCTTTTTTCTAAAACTCGGTTTTGGGTGGTTTTAGGCGGACTTAGTTTCTTTTTAGTATTAATATATATATCCGACAAATATGTAGGTTATCAGGGCTGGTTACAATATTCAGGGGATGACGCTGACCTAGTAGTAATCGATTCCGCATTAGGTTGGGATATATTTTTAAGGGCTTGGCCAATCGTTGTAATATCAACCCCAATTACTGGCGTTTTTATTTTCTCAATTACTGCTTGGATTATTGGAATAACTATCGAAATTGATACCAATCATATTGAAAATGGTATTACGCGACTCAATGCATTTGATGAAAAGCTACTAGATTCTGTCAATAAAAGACTCAAGGATATAACGGTACTTTCTGATCATTACATCCAAATTGAGGCATCTAGAGAACAAGATGTTTATGAGGCCGAATTTAATGCCCGCCGACTTAATAATGAAAATAAAAGTCTCAAGGAAAGACTATCAAAACAAATCGATCTCGCTAAAGCTCAGGAGGAACATATTAAAATACTGTCTGATAAAATAGATTCGTTAAAGAAAACGGCTGGAGGAAATCTCTCTGATTATTTGAAATCTATTGATGAGATCAAGGTTATTGAATCAAACAAGTCCGAGCTCATGAGCAGGCTTTCAAAGTCTTCGGCAGAAAATAAATCATTAAAAAATCAAGTCTCTGATCTTGACTCAAGACTAAGAAATGCACTGTCCAAATTAGAACGCCTAAAGACTAAGCAAAAGGGAAGCGAATTTTGATTTCAACTGAATAGTTTGTTGCATATCAAGTAAATTGATATTCAATAAAATTGTAGTTTATCCGAGCCTTGATGGATGGCCTGAAATCTATCCTCCTGCCGAAGGAGTAAAACGGCGATCTGTCTCCCGCAGTTCAAATGGGAAAACCAAGGATTCAGGATCATTGTCCTGAAAATTCAGGTGTCGCCCTGTCCAAAACGACCGATGATGGGACACGACCATCCATTGACATCTGCCAGGAATTATCCTGGTTCTGTCTCAACGAAACCTGTGTCCGCCAAACACGGGGAGATTTCCTTTTCAAAGGAAATTGTCATTGCCGAAGCCGCATGCTCGTAATGGAGCTGGTGCGGCTACGACAGGCGCTGGTGGGTGTAATTCCCACCTTCGACCTCATCCACCAGGATATTTCCGGGGATTGGGCGACACGGACACGGGAGGCTGGGCAACCAGTTTAAGCCCTGTTTAGTATGAAACGGTGTGAATCCGTATTTGTGGGCGGCTTGCGAGGGTCGAACACATTCCGGGCAGGTGGGCTGCCGAGGACATCGCGAGGTGTCAGGGTGCCGAGGGGAAACCTGGAAGCATTGGTACCACGGTGGGCAACCAACGGGGATCGCTGCATAGCTCAAGCCTGTCATTGCAACCCTAGAGGCTGCATCCCGGTAAATTCAGTTGAGCCGTGAGTTTGAGACTCTGGTCATGATCGATGACGATTGAGCATGAGTAAGGGAGGGCCTTTGGAATCTCGACCCCCTGAAAGCGACAGTGAGGCGGCAGCCTAGTGCTCTCATCCAGATCAGCGGCGCAACCGATTGACGTACTGAGCTAACGTGGGAAACTCTGCGACATCGTACCCGTGGCCGGGTATCCAAGGAGGCAGAGTGGGAGAGTCGACGAGTAGGAGCGAAAGTCATGGGGCGATATGACCGAAGCCCAATGGCGATTGTGTTTCCGTCAAGGAATCCGCAAATGAATCCGAAAATGGACAGCAATGACATGTGCCGGTTGGTTCCGGGGCAGAATTTATCAAACCTGATTGCTTGGCCGTAATCAGTAGATGGCAATGAACTGTTGTTCCCAATACATCATCGTATTTTTTTGATGTGTTCATTCTCAACGGAATTTGGAGTTAAAAATGTTTGTTTCACCAACGCATGTTTGGTCACTGTCCGAAACTGACCAGTTTCGGATAGGTAACATTGGTCTTGTACAAAAGTCAGTCTATGACTTTTCGGACGGCGCGTTATATTCGTTCAGCGCTTTCGGACGGTCTTAAAGCCATGTCCCGCGTCTTTGCTTATTGTCGGGTGTCGACGACCGACCAAACAACTCAAAACCAGCAGTTGGAAATCCAAGCGGCCGGTTTTCAAATTGAGTCGCATCGAATCGTGGAAGAAAGTATTAGCGGCTCGGTTTCCGCAAAGGAACGCGCGGGTTATATGAAATTAGTAGACCCTCTCGAAAGCGGCGATGGACTGATAGTGATAAAACTGGATAGACTTGGCGGAAATGCCATAGATGTACGAACCACAGTAGAAGCGCTTTCAACCGCAGGGATTCGTGTACATTGCCTTTCCCTGGGCGGGGAAGATTTGACCAGTCCTGCAGGAAAGATGACCATGTAGGTCATTGCAGCTGTTGCCGAGTTCGAGCGGGACTTGTTGATTGAGCGAACTCAATCTGGCATCACGAGCGCTAAAGTAGCAAATAAACGTTTTGTCAGGCTTCCAGCATTATCCACTCAAGAATTTGAAACAGTCTTGAATCGATTGGCTAATGGCGACAACATTTCAGAATTGGCCAGCGAATTTAAAACCAGCCGACAGACGATCATCAGGATCAGGATCAAAAATTGTTCAGTGAAATTGAGGGACATTATTTTGCTTGGCGATCAGGTAAATTGGGCTTAGGTATCCATTCAAAAACATGAGAACCTTAGTCACCTTAAGATATACCCAAGCATGAATTTACAGGGTATTCGGTATTTGGTGTTGAAAAGTTAAAGTTTGGCTAAGTCAAAAAATTTCGTTGATGGTTGAAACCAATGAAAAACCAACTTTCAATTCGACCTTGTCGAATGTTGAAGTTAACGGATACCTGACATTCAAGCCAGAAATATTTCGACAAGTTCACAGGCGGCTATCGGCCAAAACCGGACGACGGAGCTAAAATTTCGACTGACTGCAATAGGACTCTAATAGGTCAGACGATTATCAAGACCAAATAGGTTGTAAAAAACTGAATGCTGGAGTTTGATACAATCGATTTTACATTTCGGATCAAATTCCACTTATGGTGAAAATAAGTGGTGTCAAAAATATTTACGGTATATATTGCGGTTTATACGCTTGGCATATCGAGTTATATCTCTGATTTAATTTGTGTTTCTTTTTATGTGTATCAATTATTGCCAAATTTTTACCTCTTTCTATCGTGAATAAAGGGTTGTGAGGTGTCAGAATATTTTACAATTCGACAAACGATGTGATTAACAATGTTCGACTATTGCTTGCAATCCTAGCTCTTGCAGTTGTTGGCGCAATATTTGCTGTTTTAAACAAAAAATTATGAGGTATTTATGCGTTTCGTCAAAGTTCTAATTTTAATGTTTATAGTTGTGAATTCTTCAAACGCGGCAACCATAAACTACGAAATAACCAACATATTAGGCAGCCGATGGCAATATAACTATTCGGTTTATAACGATTCGTTAACAAACGATATTGAACAATTTCTGATTTATTTTGATCATAACGCATTCGACAATTTAGCAGCCGTCGATTCGCCAATCACTTGGGATCCACTCGTGATCCAACCTGATATTTTCTTACCTGATGATGGGTATTTTGATTTATTGGCGCTTGCTTCTGGTATTGCTCCAGGTGAATCCCTATCGGGCTTTCTTATCGAATTCGATTACTTGTTATCCGGAACTCCTGGGAGCCAATATTTCGAAGTTCGTGATTCAACCAGCTATAATTTGTTACACTCTGGCAACACAGTTTTGGCCAAAAGGAATGTTCCTGAGCTGAATACATTGCTTTTGGTAATTATTGGTATTATTCCGATGCTTTTTCGCATTTCTGTTAGAAAAACTGGGAAAAATTAGTATTTTCTACCCTTTAACCATTCCATTATCTAAATTTAGTTAGTACAGAAAAATAATCCTTCGATTAATTTCGAATAATTATAAGCTGTAAATTAACCATGTAAGTCATTCGACTGAAGCCAGTAAAATCAGTAAATAGCGGTTGTACAGAGAGATTCGATAACTCTAGATCCTCGTTGAGCTTTTGCAAGGAATGAGTTTTAGAGATCAAACAAAATCCTTATTCTCACAAATCACTGCATCAAGGGGATAGTGGCGTGAAAGCTCATTGCAAATTTCAAGCGGTTACTTTGTTTTACCTCATTTTGAGTTCAGTGCTTGTTCATGCCGATTCTTTTTCTGTCGATGAGCGTGTCCTAATTTCGACAACGCGTGTCAATCGAACCCAGTCGGACTTCTCCTATTCGGTAAAGATCACAAATCAGGACGTAAGCGCATCATCTGTGTCCGTTGTAGTCGGCAGCACCGATCCCAACACGCTCATCATTGATGAAAGCTTAAGTTTTGGAGCCATAGCGACTGGCGCTCAAGGACTGAGCACTGATACATTTACCTTGAGACAGGATCGTCGCGTACCTTTTAATCCGGATGTTTTGACTTTTAATTTCACTGCAATACCCGTCGGTGGAAATATCAAGCCCATCGCCAACGCTGGAGCTGATCAGACTGTTTTATTAAATAGTTTGGTGACGTTGGATGGAACAGGGTCTAGCGATGCAGATGGCAATTCGTTGGTCTATAAATGGTCGTTCGCAAGCACTCCCTCAGGAAGCAAAGCAACCCTTGTTCAAGGGATCCAAACAAATCCAACATTTACCCCAGATAAAGCGGGTCAATATGTCGTTGAATTGATTGTAAACGATGGACATATCGATTCAGCTCCGGATCAAGCGGTCATATCGACCGAGAATAGCGCTCCCGTTGCAGAAGCGGGCTCGTCCCAATCAACGCTAGTAGGATCAACTGTAACGCTAGACGGTAGTCAATCGTCAGATGTTGACGGTGATGCATTAGGTTTCAATTGGATAATTATCACTAAACCTGACGGTAGCTCGGCGGCGTTGAGCGATAGCGGTGCGGTTAAGCCGCAGTTTGTTATCGACCAACCAGGAACATATCAACTTCAGCTAATCGTTAGCGATGGAAAACTTAACAGTCAACCGGATACTGTTACTGTCAGCACTCAAAATTCTGCGCCGGTTGCAAATGCCGGACAGGATCAAAGCACCTTAGTTAACGCAACTATTCTGCTAAACGGAACCCAATCCAGCGATGTTGACGGTAATCCATTAACCTACAAATGGTCTATTCTGAGCCATCCTGATGGAAGTGCATCCGGTTTATCCGATACCTCTGCACCGCAACCCAGCTTACTGATCGATTATCCCGGAAGTTACGTCATTCAGTTGATTGTAAATGACGGGTTTATCGATAGTTTGCCCGACACCATTGTGATTTCAACACAAAACTCAAAGCCAATTGCAAATGCTGGTTTTGATAAAACCGTGTTTGTTACTAGCCAAGTTGAGCTTGACGGTTCGGGGTCAAACGATGTCGATCAGGACCCCTTAAAGTTTAGTTGGTCGATCAGTTCAAAGCCAACTGCTAGTCAGGCTGTTTTGGTCAATACCAACAACGAAAAACCCACTATAACAATCGATTACCCCGGTACCTATGTCATTCAGCTCATTGTCAACGATGGTGCTATTGACAGTTTGGCTGACACGATGGTGATCACCACGCAAAATTCAAAACCTGTGGCAAATGCCGGTCCCGATGAAACTGTGTTTATTGGAGCACAAGAAACATTGAATGGAAGCCTTTCCTTTGATGTCGACTCCGATGCGCTCGGATATCAGTGGTCTATTAGTACCAAACCGGACGGCAGTAATCCGATATTAGTCAATGAAAACCAAGCAAAACCTGAGTTTATCGCTGACAAACCTGGGACTTATGTTTTGCAGTTGATCGTTTTCGACGGTACCCTTTCGAGCGATCCTGATTCGTTAATCTTTGAGGCCAAGGTGCCAGAAGTCGCGATTCAGGCATCGGTAACCTCCGGTAGTGCGCCTCTCGATGTAACATTTAACGCGATTCCAAGCGGCGGGTTTGCACCCTTTCAGTTTGAATGGGATCTGGATACAAATGGGAGCATCGACGACACTCGTAAGAATTTCGTTTATACCTTCTTGCAAAGAGGGTCTATTGAAGTCACGTTAAAAATGAAGGATGCCAAAGGTTACCAAGCGTTGGCCAAACAGATTATCAGTGTAACTTCCGCGCCATCCGTTTTGGCATCTGCTTCCCCCGATTCCGGATCTGCTCCGCTTTTGGTTAACTTTGCTGCAACCGTCAGTGATGTTGACGGTGTTGTGCAGCGTTTTGACTGGGACTTTGATGGCGATGGCATAGTTGATCACAGTTCTACTTCTTCTGCTGACGCAACATTTACCTACCAGAAGGCAGGGTTGTATCACGCCAGTTTGACTGTTTACGACAACGACGGCCTTTCAAACAATGATTCCGTTGATATTTCAGTAGGCTCTCCCCCGGAAGTAAAGGCTACAGTCGATAAATTTACCGGGATAGCACCTTTTAGCGCAACGTTCTCTGGTTCCGTAACTGATAAAGACGGCCAAGTAGTTTTGTATGAATGGGATTTCGATGGGGATAAACAATACGATTACAGCAGCACTGAATCAGCTACGATAAGACATACCTATACCTTGGGGGGCATTTACAAGGTAACCTTAAGAGTTTCCGACAACGACGGCCTTATTGATGAGGATTCCCTCATTATTTCTGTTTCAGGCCCTCCAACTTCATTACCCGGCGCTTACCCACTCTCTGGATCCGCACCTCTGACGGTTACATTCTTTTCTGATGGTAAGGATTTAGATGGGGGTCCTGAATACTACGATTGGGATTTCGACGGAAATGGCACATATGATCGGCGCCTGATCGCATCGCAAAATACAACCTACACTTACAATCAACCAGGCATCTATCAGGCTACCCTTAAGGTAGTGGATGACGACGGATTATCGTCCACCGCCTTCATTACGATTACTGTTAGCGAGAATACTGACGGTCCAAGCGGCGCACCAACTGTTGCCGCAAAGGCTTCGACAACTGCAGGTAGTACGCCACTTAAGACAATTCTTTCGGGTTTTGCTCAGGATGATGGCAGTATCGTCAAGTACGAATGGGATTTTGCGTCTGACGGAATCTATGAATTCGTTGAAAATGCAACGGGCATTGCCCTAATCACAGAAACAGTTGATGTCGGCTCTTATGCCCACCAGACCTTTGCTGATTTGGATGGCGATGGCGATCTAGATATGCTTATTGGCAACAGCAATGGTCAAATTAATTATTTTCGCAATGACGGTAGTGACACAGTATTTCAATTTTCGAATCAGGGACTAATAAAAGATGGTACAGGCGCGACAATTGACATTGGGAGTTACGCGGCACCATACGCTTATGATATTGATGGCGATCAGGATTTTGACTTAATTGTTGGTGATTCTAACGGCTACGTGTATGTCTTGGAGAATACAGGAAATAAGCAAGCAGCTAAATGGACGAATAATGGAATTCTGAAACTTGCCAATGGCGCCAACCTTGATGTTGGCAGTTACGCGACACCGAAAGTCTTTTCTTTAGGAAACGATAACGTCTGGGACTTAATGGTTGGAAACAGTAACGGCAATTTAGCTGTATATGAAAATACTGGTTCGGTCAGCACTCCGGCTTGGGTAGATAACGGTGATATTAGAGACAATACGGGCGCTTTAGTTGATATTGGATCATATGCTGTGCCCTTGTTAATTGATCATGATGGTGATGGAGACAATGATCTTTACGTTGGCGAGAGTGGTGGAAGGGTCATCCTGCTTGAAAATCAAGGAACCAATCAAAGTCCTATATGGGTTAATCAAAGTTATCTCAAAGATGCCAAAGGTCTTGTCATTAATGCAGGTAGTTATGCGACACCGGTTATTGCATCAACCAGCGGAACTGAGAAGCATGACTTATGGATTGGTAACTCCAATGGTCAAATCATTTGGTACCAACAAAATACTAATGCCCCCTTAGTCTGGCAATTCAGATCAAATCCATTCAATAATATTGATGTCGGCAGTTATGCCTCACCTGCGCGAGTAGATTATGATGATAATGGCGTATGGGATCTGGTGGTCGGCAACAGTGATGGATATTTGCAGCTGATCAACAATCTGGGGGCTGAGGAAGCTCCTATTTTTAGGCCGGGAGAAATATTGAAGGATGTGCTCGGCGATGCTATCGATAGTGGCACCTATGCCAGTCCGGCGTTTGCCGATCTGGACGGCGACGGCGATGACGATTTGGTAATCGGGAATGGAAATGGGCAGCTTCTGTATTATGTTAACACGGGTTCGGCTACTACCCCACAGTGGACGCCTCAAGGTTTCATCGGGAATTCAGCAGGAACGGCTTACGATATCGGTAGTTACAGTTCGCCGTTCTTTTTTGATTGGGATCATGATGGCGATGAAGACATCGTTGCCGGAAACTCGAATGGCAATCTCTATCTGATAAGAAATAGCGGTTCGTCCACTGTGGCCAAATGGGATACGCCCAGCATCGTCAGCGATAATGCAGGGGTAATCGACGTTGGCTCTTATGCCAAACCGCTTATAGTTGACTTTAACGCTGACGGAACGCTCGATTTACTGGTGGGCAATTCCGACGGGGTGATTTATCGTTACGAAAATATTAGCCAATCGTCCTCTATTATTTGGGCGCTTAGTGACAAGCAATTAGCGAAAGCCGATGTGGGAAGCTATGCCGCACCTGTGGCTTTCAATCTCGATGGCGATATCGATGAGGATTTATTGATTGGAAACTCCGCCGGGCTGATTTACCAACTTAAATCCTATGGCGTTACCGAGCATACCTACCATACCGAAGGCAAGCATCAAGCCACGCTGCGCGTTACTGACAACAGCGGTAACACCGCTGTTGATCGGGTGGCCATTAACGTATTGCCAACCGGCTATCCTAGTGTTGGTTTAGTTGCCAACGTAAAAGAAGGAGTCGTTCCACTTAAAGTCGATTTCGTCGCCAGTACGAAAGATAGTGATGGTTCAGTCGCCAGCTACGAGTGGGACTTCGATGGGGATGGCACGTACGAGAAATCCGGCTCTGCGTCAGAGTCTTATACCTATAAGAAGATTGGTATTTTTAACCCGACCGTGCGCGTGACTGACAATGAGGGTAAACACGCCCAAACGTCCGTTCCGCTTACCGTGACCATGCAGGTAAACTTTTCGCACAATGCTGTTATTAACCCCGGAGCCGGCGAGAAAAGTGCCATCAGTACCGTATTGGCGGCAGATGCGACGGTTACACTGAAGGTGGTGGACGAACTGGGTAACGTCATCCGGGTACTGGTAAACGGCCAATTCCGAACCGCTGGCTCTTATATCGATAGTTGGGACGGTTACGACGGACTGAACAACCCAGTGGGCGACGGTGCATATTACTTTGTATTGAGTTACAGCCAAAACGGAGTGGAAAAAGTCATTGACGCCCGTGCCAATGCGACTTTTAACCAGTACACGCCGAATCGAACCTGGCCAAGTACTTTCAATCCCTATACCGGTGTGCCGGTGACCAGTACCTATACGGTCAACAAACCGTCCGAAGTCAGCTTCTATTTCTGGGTCAGGGATAACTCAAGGCCGGGCTCAACAATTGCGCCGGTCAGAACATTGTTTATTCGCGAGCTCAAGGCGGCCGGCACACACACTGAAACCTGGGACGGTGTCAATGACAGCGGTGTACCGGTCAAGCCGGGCGAGCAATACCCAATTACTCTCTGGGTGTACGAATTGCCCGATAATGCGATTGTCATTAGGGGTTCCAAGCCGGTGATCAGCAATCTTGCGGTAACCAACAGGACATTCAATCCGGCATTCAATCCCTACAGCACTACGACAACGCAAAACGTTAGGGTGCAGTTCAATATTTCCAAAGACTCGACCATGGACATTGTTGCTATCGATAGCACTGGTTTGCAAATTGACCGGTCTACAAAAGCCGGGCTGACAGCAGGCGCCAATTCGATCAGTTGGGACGGCAGAAATTTTAAAGATGAATTGGTTCCGCCGGGCGTTTATTCGCTGCAATTAACTGCTATCGATGCCAAGGGTAACCGGTCGTTATCTCGTTATGCAATTGTGACCGTCCGATATTAAACAGAGGCAAAAAGGTATTCCGTATGCGTAAACAGATAATTTGTTGGGTTTTATTGGGCACAACATGGAACGCAGTACCATTAATGGCTTGCACGCAAATGCAAGTTCTGCCGTCGCCGAAAGTGGCAACCGGCTCGATGATGACGTTGATTTGCAAAACGGATGTCGTTGTCAAGCAGGTCGCAGCCGAAATTGCCGGGCAAACATGGAATGCCGCATTACCCAATCTTTACGACGACGGTTCCCACGGCGACAGTGCGGCGAACGACAAAGCGTATTCGCTGACGTTAGCAGCTCCTCCAACTCCAGGAACATATCAGGTCAAATTTTACCGGGTATTGCCGGACCAAAATGAACTGGAATCGCAGCTATTGACTTTTGAAGTGCAGTAAATCGATCACATTAAATTGGCCGAGCAAATGAATGAATGCTCAGTGCCGACCATAGACAAGAGGTTGGTTGTGAAAAAAATGACACAAAGAAAAACCGCTCATCGTGCCTTGCTGGTTTTATTGATGCTGCTGTTCACGTTGGGTTTGCCGCTGCATCCATCTGTTGTTAATGCGTTTGATGCGCCCCCTAAGGATCAGGGGCATACCGGGCCAGGAGCTGGAAATGGTGACCCCGATAATCCTAATGGTCCAAATCAAGGAGAAGGCGGCGATCCAATTCATGTTCGAGGTGGCAACTTCACAACAGCTCAGGAGGATTTGTTAATACTCGGACATGCAATGCCGTTATTAGTAAAGAGAACCTATAACAGTCACGATAATTATTACGAAGGGCCTTTCGGCTTTGGCTGGTCATTTTCATATAACGTAATAGCTAAGGAAGTATTTGATGGGAATGGGAAATCTCAGGTTATTGTTCGTGATGGTGATGGAGTTGAACATGTATTTACCCATAATTCAGGCAACAATTATGACGCGCCAAATGGACGGTACAACAAATTAACCAAAATTGGGGTAAATGCTTATCAAATTGTTAGAAAAGACGCCGTTAAGTTACTTTTCAGCAAAAACAGACTGGACGCAATTATTGATCCCAATGGCAATCAACTCACGTTGAGTTATACAAGTGATGGTAAGTTGAGTTCGGTAGAAAACCCTTCAAATCGAACAATTAATATAAGCTACGGCAGTAATAATAAAATTGAAAAAGTAAGCGATCAGATTGGGAGATCGGTTAATTATGCGTACGATGGTAACGGCAATTTAATTGGTTTTACCAACACGGCAGGTGAAAAAACCAAATATACATATGATGGCAATCATCACTTAATTAGTATTATTGATCCGAATAATACGACCAGACTCAATAACACTTATGACAGCAACGCGCAAGTAACTAAACAGATTAGCGACGGCAGAACATTTCAGTACAATTATCAGCCAACTTATACCCGTGTTCAGGTCCCTGGTGGTCAATATGTATATCACTACTTTAATGGCCAAGGAAATACTATTAGACGAACAGATCAGCTAAACAATAACACATATTTTGTTTACGGCGCTGATTCAAACCTCACCCAAGAGACTGACGCACGAGGCAACGTCACTAAATATGCTTACGATACCTTGGGTAACATTTCCACAATTACTGATGCTGATAATAAGGTAACGACGTATGCCACCGATCCGGTTTTTGGAGTTTTAACCAAAGTCACTGATAGCTTAGGGAGGATCACTTCCTACCAATATGATAACAAAGGGAATCTAACAAAAAAAACGGATGCACTGGGTCTGGCAACTTTATTTGAATACAACTCAAAAGGGCAGGTAATAAAAACTACCGATGAAAATGGTAAAAATCTTCAAATGGCTTATAACGCTAACGGAGATTTAATTAGTATTACTAATCACCGGAGTGAAACTACATCTTTTGAACATGATGCTGTTGGTCGACGCATCAAATTGATTAATCCGTTAGGGCATACGTCAAATTACAGTTATGACGCGATGGACCGGTTGTTAAATTCGGCGAATGCTTTAGGTCAAACTGTGAGCTACAGTTATGACAAATTGGGTAATATTGTAAAAGTCACAGACCCCAATGGAAACTTTATTACTAATGTTTATAATCAATACGGACTATTGATTGCTGTCGTTGATCCGGAAGGGAATAGCACTGCTGTTAGCTATGATGCCAACGGAAATATAGTCCAAATAACCGACCCATTAGGCAATAAGCAGTCATCTGGTTTTGATGCTGCAAATCGATTAATTTCGGTAAAGAAAGCTGATAACAGCGTAACGTTATTTGCTTATGATCAGGCCAGTAATAATACCCGCATTACAGACCCACTTGGGTATCAAACTAATTTTAGTTATGACAAGTTTAATCGCCTAATCAACACCTCTTATGCCGATAACACAACTGAATCAAAATCCTACGATTTAACAGGAAATGTTGTGGGTTATCGGGACCGGGCAGGTAATAACTTTACCTTTTCTTACGATAACCTAGATAGATTTATAAAGAAGAAATTACCCAGTAGCGACGAAGAACTAATCAGCTACGACAACATTGGGTTTATAAATTCGGTAAGTAATAAAAACGGAACGATAAACTATAGCTTTGACAATGCTGATCGTCTAACCAGCGTACAGGATGTTTTCGGAAACAACTTTGTTTATGAATACGATGAAGCGGGGCGTCGTATTAAGTTGACCGATTCTGAAGGCGTCGATACTAATTATGAATATGATGACGCAAATAGGTTAATTCAGGTAACTCGGCAGTCAGCGATTACAAAATTTTCTTACGATGCTGCTGGTCAACTTGTGTCTCGCATACTGCCTAACGGTGTGATATCGGAATATGCATATGACAAGCGAGGGTTGATCACGCAATTAATACATAAAAAACCCGATGGCGCTTTGATTGCCAACTATCAATATAACTATGATGCGACCGGAAAACGCACTCAAGTTATTGAGATAGACGGGAGCAAAACTAGTTATAAATATGACTTGGCTTACCGTTTAATTCAAGAAACAAAATTAGCTTCCGATCAAACCATTATTTACGATAAAAAATACGAGTACGATGTAAATGGTAACCGGACCAAAATAGTTGCTGACTCAACTATTGCGTATACTTACAACAAGTTGAATCAATTGATTTCGGACGACGTTGCCTCTTATAACTATGATGCCAATGGTAACTTGATCCAAATAATACGAGGGACTGATTTAACGGAATATCAATACGATGATGAAAATCAACTGGTAAAAATACACTATCCAGATAATTCTGAGTTAGTTTCTAAGTATGATGCGGAAGGAAAGCTAATTCAGCAAGACGTATCCGGGCAGACAAAACACTTTGTCTTTGATGGCAGCGCCTTATATGGTGAAATAAGCGTCAACGGTTCTTATGTTGTCAAATACAACCGTAGCCTTGGACTTATCTCTCAAAGACGAGGAATAAATAGTAGCTATTACTTAACCGATGCTTTGGGTAGTGTCCGACAATTAGCGGGTGCGTCAGGCAATATTACGGATGCATATAACTACGATGGCTTTGGAAACGTTACATCTCGCACAGGAGTCACCAACAACGCCTACCAATTTGCAGGAAACTGGGGATACTATCAACAGAATTCATTAACTCATATTGGTGCCCGTTTTTATTCTCCGACTATTGGCCGCTTTTTATCAGTTGACCCTCTACACCAAGGTGTTAACTGGTATGCCTATGCATTTAATGACCCAGTCAATAGGGTTGATCCTGATGGTCGCTGGGTTCATGTAGCTATTGGTGCCGGAGTTGGCGCTGTGATCAATACAGGTGTTTATTTATACAGCACGCCGCGAAGTGATTGGAGTCTTGGTGGAGGCGCGCGGGCAGCAGCTACTGGGGCTATTGTTGGTGGTGTGGGTGCCGCTACCTTCGGGGCTAGCATGCCAGCGACATTGGGAGGGGCAGTCGCTCGGGGCGCTTTGTCTGGACTCGCCGGGCAGGCAGCTTCCGATCTAACGAACTCGGCAATTGATCAGAAGTTGCAGATATCCAGTCCTTGGACTTATGCTGGTGCGGCAGCCGGTGGTGGGGTGTTGGCGGGAGCTGGTTATGGTTTAAATAGAGCACTCCAAAATTTTGGAAATTCGGCAAATGGTGCGAATAATGTTGGATACCATGCCACTCATCCTGATGCTGCGGAATCAATTTTGCAGAATGGTTTTCGTCCTGGCACAAAGCCTGGGCGCCTTGGTTCAGGTGGAACTTATGTTAACAATACACCTGAGGGAGCAATTGCTGAATTTGCGCATCATAATCCTGGAGTTAAGCCTGCAGTATTACAAGTAGAATACAATGCAGGAGTAAATGCGAATGCTTCTGTTCCTCCTAACAATTATGTAAGTCAGTTACCATTAAATGTAGATAGTATTTCTGCGCCGTCTCTCAGAGCACCCGGAACTGTAAATACAAACATTATTAATGGCTCTGCAAGACCAACTGGTATATTTCCATGAATAAAGTTTTAGTTAGGTGTTGGGAGTTAGAAAGTTACCAGTCAGGAGTTATCAAACCGCATATTTTATATATAACATATCCAGAAGATAATTCCGGACATGATTTAATTACGTGCATGGAATGTGGTGAGATATATGCTGTAACAGTTGTTAAAGAAGTTTATATCGGTCCTCCTTTGTCGGAAAAGATTAAAGAATTAAAATGTGTGCGTTGCGGCAGAGCTTTGGATGGAAATTATTCTTACTACCCAGAAAGGTATGTTTTCGATGGGAACAGTTATTCCTTTAATAGACCAAAGGAATTGCCTGACGATAAATTGTCAATTGTTAAAGAGTTTTACGGTATTTATGAATAGTACGACCGTACGGCGGAATGATTGATGCGTACGTTGGGTTCACGTAGGTTGGATGAGCGATAGCGAAATCCAACACACTGGGCGAATTCAATGCAAGAGGCAAAAATGAATATTGCAGAACATAAATTAAACCTTATCCGGCAAATTGACCAATTACCGGAAGAATCCTTGCTCGAATTAGAAAAGGTTATTTCACAACCGCGAGGCCATAAGAAAGCTGCAAAGCGGAAATTTGGCTGTATGAAAGACTTAGTCGGTTCGATGGCGGATGATTTTGACGCTCCCTTGGCTTACTTTAACGTGTATATGTAATGGCGTATTTGCTCGATACCCACGCCTTGATCTGGTTTTTGAAAGGAGATGAGCAACTTTCTGCCAAAGCAAAGGAAATTATTGCCGACGATAACACAGGCATCTATTTGAGCTTGGCAAGCCTTTGGGAAATGGCAATCAAAATCAGCATCGGCAAATTGAAGCTTTCACAATCCCTTGAACAAGTGATTGAAACCAGAGCAGCAAAGTATTTCGCTGTTATCGATAAATACCAAACATGTGCTGGCTTTGTTAATGTTGCCGTTTGAACATCGTAACCCATTTGACCGTTTACTAATTAGCCAAGCAATAACCGAAAATATGAAATTTATCAGTAACGAAGCCGTATTTTTGCAGTATGGCGTAGATAGGATTTGGTAAATATTGTGCGTATTCCTATCGTAAAATTATTTTTTTTAGCCTGGGTTTTGAACTGCCTACCGGGCTGTCAACCCCAGTCTTCCGGTATTGATCGAAAATCTCATATCACCTACAGCACTTTCGCTGAAGACCACGGCTGGCAAATTTGGCAAGCCGATGTAAAAACATTAAATACCCAACAATTAACCTGGAGCAAAGACGAAGCGTATTACCCTAGTTGGGGACCGACAGGTGAGTTGGCTTACAGTGATCACAACGGCCGTATTTGGTTATTAAAGTCCGGGTTGGGATCGAAAGATCAACAAGCCGAGCAAATTTTATCTCTGCCTAAATATTGCGGCCATCCGGCTATTTCGCCGGATGGTAAACGCTTGGCTTGCGTGTGTTTCGATTTCGTCAATCGTAGTGAAGATAGCGATCTGTATTTGGTGGATTTGGATAGCAAAACCAGTGATCGGTTAATCGTTTTACCGGGTTTACAAAAATATCCGGCCTGGTCGCCGGATGGTCAAAAACTGGTGTTTAGTTCCGGTTACCGCGAGTCCGGGGAACAAATTGTCGAACAGTTATGGCTGATGGATTTTGCCAATAAGGTACCGGTAAAAATCGTCGACAACGGCCATTCCAATATTAACCCCGCTTGGTCACCCGATGGCAAGCACATTGCCTACAGCTCTGATGTGAATGGCTCGTTGGATATTTGGCTGTACGATGTTGATGCTAAACAAACCACGCCATTGACGCAACATGACGCCATGGAAGCTGACCCTGCATGGCGGTCGGACGGCACTGGCTTGGTATATTTGTCGACACGGGAAGGCGCTATGGGGCTCTGGGAAATTGACTTGGCAA
This sequence comes from Methylomicrobium sp., assembly GCA_018333785.1. Taxonomy (GTDB): domain Bacteria; phylum Pseudomonadota; class Gammaproteobacteria; order Methylococcales; family Methylomonadaceae; genus Methylicorpusculum. Next base: position 23,627 of record JAGXSU010000175.1, read on the forward strand.
CTCAACAGGAAAAAAAGTTGCTGCTCCTGAAAGAAGATATTCATGAACCGACTTGGTAAACAACGAAGGCACAGAATGGAGACCCTATTGATAGCCCCTCGAATGGTAACTAAATCGATGACAGCAATTTTTTGGTTTATGTTGTCCATGCTAGCAGGGCCTGTAGTTGCAGGGCCAGCGTTTAAATTGGATGTTATCGAGGTGGCACCCAGGCAATTTAAGCCATCCGGCAATGAGCAGGCGCAAATCAAGTTTCGTAGCGAGCGGGACGGCCAAGCAATAGTAAGGTTTTATGATCGCCGGGCCTATCAGGTGCGTGAAGTGGCGGTTGAGCATATCGCTGCCAATGAAACGGTGACCGTAGCCTGGAATGGAAAGGACGACCAAGCACGGCTGGTGCCGAATGAAGCTTATTTTTTTACTATCGAAGCCACCGATATTCAGGGCAATCGGGTCGAATTCGATCCCACAACCACTCTGAAACCGCGGTTTGCGCCGATGGTAGTTAATTACGATTCCGATCAGCAGAAACTGTCGTTTACCGTCGATCAAGACAGTGTGCTTGACGTGCGCTCCGGTGTTTCCGATGGTGGGCCGTTGTTGGCCAAACTGGTGGAGTGGAAGCCTTTCTTACAGGGTGCGTACAGTATGCCATGGGACGGTTGGGACAAGGCGCATACCGTCAATGCTGTCTCGCTGCCTAATCATCAGTTGTATTCGCAAATCCAGCCATTACCGGCTAACAGTATTTTAACGATTGGGCATCCTGAGGGGCAGGACGATATTTATTCTTTGATTTACCCGCAAAATAGCTTGAAGCGTAAATCCGCCACCGATTTTGCGGATCAACGTTATTCGCAGGCGGATGCCTCGCCTTACAAACATCTGAGTCCGGTGTTTGATTTCGATTTTAACGATGTGATAGCGACAGAACGCGATCTGCCGGTTTTGGGCGGTAAAGGAAGTATTACCTTGCGGTTACAGGAGTCGATAAAGCAAAGGGTGACAGAAACCCGTTATGAAATTTTGGTGTTTGTCGACTACAAGTTTGTCACTGAAATTGAAGAGGGCCGTTCGCCTGCAAAATTGAATATCGATATGGCGAGTTTGGCTGGAGGGGAGCACATATTCACCGTTAATCTGGTCACGTTACAAGGCGGTTTGGCAACATTGAGTAAACGGTTCATTAAGAAAACGGATTGATCGAATCTATGGCATATTTTGTTCGAGTTCTGGCGGTTGTGTTGGTGTGCTTTCAGCTGAGCGGCTGTGATTTGATTGCATCTGAAAATAAGTTGATTTTTGTGACTCGTCCGGGGATGGGGATTGATAAGTGGGCATCGATTTGGCTCATTAAACAACATATTGCAACAGGTGCCGATATTTTATGGTTGGCCGATAATGAGGATACTACGGATAAGGGCATTATGTTCGATACCGAAAAATCGTTTTATAAGCGTACAGGACAAGCCTCCGCTTTTTCGGCGTTGGTTGAGGGTTTTAACATCGAAATTGCTTATTTGCCGGAGTTTTTGCAACTGGTGCATGACGTTGAAATCAATTATTGGGGGCCTTCAGAGCTGACTTATTCCGATGCTGTAGAAAACCAATTTAGGCGCTTGCAAGCGGAGTTTGGTCAAGAGAAAACGCCGATGGCTTGTTACATGGGCTTTTTCGACAATCTGGCGGCAATGATGCCCGAGTTACAGAGTAAAAGTATCGAAGAATTGAATGGGCTTAGCGTATTGGTGCCGGCTTCGTCGTGTGCGGACAATGCTCAGATCGAGAAAGTGCCGCGTAGCAAATTGGTCGCGGAATGGCCGATCGAAACCGTTTTGAAAGCCTTGCAACAAGGTCAAAAGGTGATTTTTATGGATGTGCGTGAGCCTGATGAGTTCGCCGAAGCGCATATTCCGGGAGCGATTAATGTCCAAATTCGAGATTTGCCAGACTTTAATTTCAGTTCGCTTAGCCATGCGGATTTAGTCGTGCCTTACTGTATCAAGGATTTTCGCGGTTTTGAGATGGCTAGGCTTCTAAAACAACATGGTGTAAATAACGTGGCGCTGTTGAGGCCTTATGGATTTAAAGGTTGGAAGACCGTTGGGATGCCAACGACGAATGCGAAAACTTCAGAAGACATGGCGCTAAAGCAATTGTCGAATTGTGCAAATCAACCTCAAGCGTGTTTAAAACCCGAGAACGCCTCGTGAGACGCGTAACTGTTGTAGTTTTGTGGTTGGTGCTTGCTATTCCAGCTGTGCAGTGGTTGGTTAGTCTGAGTGATCCCATTTTGTGGGAAAGCCAGTTACCGCCTGGTCAATGGTTATACTTGCTTTCAAAGCTCGTTGCCCAGTATGCATTTTTGTTACTGACGATTCAGCTAGGATTGGGATTATCGCTAGTTAGTAAGAGGATCCAAACCAGCTCAGATCATATTATTTTTCACAGGAATATTGGACTAAGTGTTTTGTTTGCCGTGCTTTCACACGCTTGCTTATTTATTGGGGGCGTTTGGTTACGGTCTGGTCATTTTCCGCTCGCAGTGATAATGATCCAATTTGACCAAGGTTATTACAATACTTTCGTTAGTGTCGGAGTAATTGCCGCCTGTTTGCTAATTTGCGTAACCATTTTGGGAGTGGCTCGTAAACGAATTCCAAGGCTATTTGGCTATTTACATCGCGTGGCCTGGCTGGTGTGGGGATTGGGATTTTGGCATAGCTTAGCGATAGGAACCGAAACCAATAGCACTGTTGTCTGGTCATGGATTTATTACTTAGCGGCTTTGGTAATTACTGCGTTGTTTATCTTTCGATTATTTAAGATGATGCAGAATAGATTCTTGGTAAGCAATTGAATTCGTTTAACTTGTTTGTGGGGAATTAATTTTATGAAAATCATTTCTGAATGGCTGTTAGTTGCCCTTAAGCGGACTATGAATACTTAAACTCAAGTGGCAGCTTGGGGTCGGATGGAGCCAATAATCCACCCCAATTTTCGATAATTGCGAATGTCTGCTTTGTAGATTTATTGTGTATGAATTTTTAGGAGTAATGAAAAAGCGTGGCTAGGCCAATAGGCGCCATTCTAATTTAGCCAATAACTTTTCAAAACGATCTCTCAGCGAAAATATAGCGATTGATTACGGCACTTTCAACCCAACAGATCGTTGATGCGCAGCAGGGTTAATCCGTAATGAATTGCAGCATCAGCTTGCTTCCAACTGTTAGCCTTGTTAATGGCTAACAGTTCTGTAAGCGTCCGAAGGTTGGCGGCTTATTCTGGCATATCGGCGACTGCCCCAAACGTAGCTGAAAGTTTTGATAGGGGCATTGGTAGCTCATTAAAAGAAAAGCCAGTTTAAGTAGTCATCATAAAAATGAAGTTTCTATGCCTCACCGTCAGAGCTTTTACGAATGACAGTCAATCGTTCAAGTAGTTGCGGCAATGCCGTCTTAACCGTTTCCCTTACTACATCAAGGTCAATTTCGAAGTAGCCATGCGCAATGCGGTTGCGCATGGCTCGCATGCTTCGCCACGGCACGTCTGGATGCTGACCGAAAAATTGGCTGTAGTCCTTGAGCAGCTTTGTCGAGGCTTCGCCGATGATGATGAGGTTTGGTATCACTGCTTGCTGAGTCCGTTTGTCGACAAGAAATTCCTCCTCATCCAAACCCTCTAAGTAGCTGTAGGCCTATTGCGCAGCTTCAAGCATGTGGTCGAAATAGTCGGGAAACGGTTTTCACTCATACCGAACTGGCCTCAGCAAGCACTTGAGCGCGGAATTTCTTCGGTATATCACCGGGCGTCAGCACATCGACCGTGACGCCAAGTAGTTCTTCCAGTTCTACTTGCAAACCGCCAAGATCAAACAAGGTGGCTCAGGGCAATGCATCCACCAACAAATCAAGATCACTGCCGTCTTGGTCGTTTCCATGCAAGACAGAGCCAAACACACGAGGGTTCGCCGTGTGGAAGCGGCTCACCGCTTCGCGAACAGCATTTCGTTTAAAGTCAAGCGCAATGGAAGCTTTCATGGTTTCTAACTGATGGCATTTGAAGATCACTGGTTGACCAAAGAATCATTATTTTTAACTTAATCATGTACAAGCATCAGTCTGGCTGTTAATAGGCAGACTCACCGTTGTTTTTCTGCGATCAGCTGCTGAAATAATTATGTTATTTGTCGTTACTTTTAATTTTAGCTAAGTCTTGCATAATTCAATTGAATTTAGCGCAGTATCCAGTGGTCTTTACGAGCCCAAACCCCAGTTTTTAGAATCCTCATTTTATTCAATAGTTTTAATTCGGAGGGTTTTTCCTGGCATATTGACGATATGGGCGCCAAAACCAACGAGCCGATCAAACATGCGTTCGCCCAATAACGTGTAAATCTCCTTGGGAGCAAGGTTTGAAATTACAATGGTCGGCAAGCAGTTTCGGCTGCGAATATCGGCGATGTTCGTCAGGATCATTCGTTCAAAATCACGCCCGATTTGCGCGTCGATTTCGTCGAGAATTAGCAATTCCGGATCGGCAAAACGGGAATAGACATCGTATTCGGTTAATCCAGAGTCGCCTCGTTTCCAACATGACTTGACAAGCATTACGGCTTCTATTGCGGTACAGTAGAGGACAGAATGCATTTGCATGCGTAAGGCATTAGCTATGGCGCACGCCAAATGTGTTTTTCCAGTTCCCACATCGCCCCATAGCATCAGGCCGGCACCGCATTTCAATTTGGTATCAAATTCCGCAACAAATGCCTTGGCAATTTTGTATGCCTTTGGTTGCGTTGAACTTGGCGAATTCAAATTAGCGGTGGTGTAGCGACTGGGAATGGTCAATCTGCCCAATAGCTCGTTGGCTTTGAGCTGGCGCTTTTCTTGCCGCTCTAAAGCCAGTTGTGATGCTGCTTGTCTCGATAACTCGGCAACCTGAAGCATCAATTCATCTGCGCTAAGTGTCGGTTTAGCAGAGCCCGGCATATTTTTCAGTAAACCTTGTATCAACCTGACATTCTCTGGCATTGGTTTGTTTTGTCTTTGCATGTTTTTGATCCTTAATTCGGCCAAGTACGATTTTTAAAAGATAGGCAAATCCTTTGCCTTTGCTTTGTGCTTCAACTGCAGCAAACTCGAAATCGCTTTTAGTCGCCCCACCTCCAAGAGCTGTGATCAAATCCGGATGGGCTGGATTAGTTTGTAGAACCCCAAGTTGTTTCAAAATCGCACACACATCGTATGGAGAAAAACCGCCGCTGGCAGAACCAGTTTGGAGGTGTGTGTTTATTCCTGGTGTATGGAGATTGGGGTTTGGTGTCTGGTGGGCTTTTAATTGGGTTTCGTTTTCTGAACCCAAGCAAACCCCACCGGGTTTTTCCAGAGAGATTTCCTTGGGTTTTGGAGGCCTTCCGCCACGAAGTCCGTTCGTTTTTGATGCGTTAATCCTAGCTTGAGCCTTGGCAATTTCTTCTTCGGCTCTGACATTGACCCATAATCTCTCAGTTTTGGAACCTATCGACAACCCATCAGGTTTTTCAATTACTTTCAAAATAAAAAAATCGGCCAGGACAGTATCAACCGCGTCACGCTCTTCCTGTGTTTTAGCCCTAGCCAAACGATAGACTTGCGTTTCAGGGATGCCGGATTCAGTTATGTAATATCGGTCGAGCAACAGGGTATAAACGCCATGTTCCAATATCGAAAGATGACCAGTATCTCGCGCGTAATCTCCAAGGTGCCGTTCATAATAATTCATGACGACTCCCTTGATCTGAAAATTTTACACCGCACAACATTTCGGGAACGCTGACTGGATATTTGATTAACTACTGAGTGTTCGGCACATGTTTTGGCACAAAATTGAATATTTATGACCAAATATGATTGAAAGAGAAAAAGTAAGCTATTGATTTTCATGGTCAAGGCTCACCATAGTTGTGTCTTGCGCGGGTTCAATCCCCGCCGCCTCCACCAATTATCAAAGCCCAACTGGCTTCAGTTGGGCTTTTTTATTGCCTGTTTCCAAGGGGTAGCGGGGTTTCGTGCTGGTTCCTGCGGACTTAACATTGTCTGATTTTGCCTGCGTTCAAAGCCTATTTCATTCTCTCCGAGGGAATATTCTCTCCAGCCCTACCCACCTAAAAAACCTGAAGTCCGCAAGGGGATGAATTGCATGCCTTATTTTTTAATCAATTACGCGCGAACATTTCATGCGGTTTTATTTTGGCATGGGGTGGCGATGGAAACAACATCACTAACAGATAGATCAAACTCGGCAAAACCGGACTGCCGTCTGTAATTTTGAGAGACAGCAATTGAATGAGTAACCGTCTTTCAAATTAGCCCTACATGCTTGATTGAAAGACCTGACTTATCAGGAAACCAAGACCAAGCAGGCAAAAAGTGCGCACGTCAAGTGGTTTTCATAGCCCCAACGCCGCCACCCTGTTAGACTTTCAACGATTTAAGACGGCTATAAAGGTCATTATGTATCTGCTTACTTTTTATGATGTTTTATCGGCGGTGATAGAAATTCACTTGCGCTAGAGATCCGGGTGTCTCTGGTTGATGAGTGCGATCTGTGGACCATCGTCAGCCTGCCCGGTGGCGTGTTCTCCACCGCAGGTGCGGGTGTAAAAACCAATCTGCTGTTTTTCACCAAGGGCAAGAAGACCGAGAGGATTTGGTACTACGACCTGTCTTATGTGAAGGTCGGCAAGAAAACGCCGCTAACGCTGGCGCATTTTGGGTTTGACGCAAATGGTGGTGTACTGGCCGACGCGCAATTACCTGCCATCCTCACCACCGACTGGCGCGCTGATGAGGCCAATGCTGGCAAGCCTTTCCCCAGCTATGCCCGCATGGTGCAACAACAAGGCAAGCCCGAGGGCGAAAGCCGTTATTCGTGGACGGTGGATTTCGCCGCCCGCCGCGCCAAAGCCCGCACCGAGATGCAGCCCTTGCTCGACGAGGCCACACAAATCAAAGCGGCTGTGGTGGATCTGAAAGAGCAGCTCAAGCGCTTGAAGAAGGATAAAGCGAGTGATGCTGAACAGCTTGTGCTGACTACCCAGATTCTTGAAAAAGACAAAGCTGCACGCGATCTGGAAACCCAAGCGTCCGCCATTGACGCGGCGGTGTTTGACTTGAAGGCCGTCAACCCGACAGCGGTGATTGATGTGGACACCCGCACGCCGCAGCAGATCATCGGCAATATCGAGATGCGGGGGCGCATCATTGCCGATGCGCTGGCACGGTTGAATTCGCTGATAGCTGCATCGGAGATGCCGGAGTGAAAATGCCACCGCAACCGTCCAAAAAGAACGAGATTTCCATCGTCCGTTTATCGGCAGCGGAATAACTGACGTTTATGGCGGCCACCGGCAACGGCAGCGCTAACGTGGAAATGCGCTACGATCATGAAAACCTCTGGCTCACGTAATTGTTGTTGTCATGCGCAGAGTCTGCTGGTGCCGGGCATGTTTCCCTTGACCATTATCGTAAACCGACTCGCCTTCGCTCCCGCAGCATTTCCCTCGTTCATCGCTACGGTAGGAAACTCCGACTTAACCCGCACCACCGCGTTGGTCCTCGCTGCTTAGACGTGTCCGGGGAAAGAAGAAATAATGAACTTTGAATGCACAATCAGGCCTATGATAAAGTTTCAAGTAACCTGTTCATTGGTTGATATATGAGGTAAAACAATGTTCGTTCACGGTTTGAAATACCTGCCAACAGTAGGAACATTTTTAGTAGCAATCGTTCTGCTGGTCCTCATCGAACGCATCAGTGTGCCGCCGTATCAGTGGGATCGCTATTTGCTTCGCCTCGCTCACGGACTGAGAGGTTTCCATCTCGATCGTTTTTTCGCTCTCATCACTTGGGTCGGCTCCCTTTTTATACTAATTCCCGTAACGGCTCTGATCTGTGGATTTCTGGTCAGAAACGGTCGCACCGCAGAGGCTTGTTTGTTGGGTTTGAGCCTAGCCGGTATCGCCTTGTTCAGCCGTCTGTCCAAGCTCTGGTTCTCACGACCACGCCCCGATTTATTCCCGGTTATTGGCGAAACTCCTTTGGATGCCTCTTATCCCAGCGCCCACACTGCACAAATCGTTGCTTTTGCGATGGCAGTGTGCTGGATACTGAAAACAGAGAAACTGGGGTTTACCTATTACTCTTTGACGGGGATTGCCCTTTTATTGGCGTTACTGGTTGCCCTCTCCCGCATCTATCTTCAGGTTCATTTCCCTTCGGATATAGTGGGGGGC
>JAGXSU010000176.1 GCA_018333785.1 Methylomicrobium sp.
GAGCCAGTCACGAAATCGATATGCAGATGAAGTTCGCTACGGGCCAATTCATCTGTAGAAAAGGTCACAGCTTTGACCTGCCAAGGGGGTTGCAGGCCTAAAGCCATGCTGAATAAAGTTTCACTGTTCATGGCTATATTATTGCATTACCCACTACGAATCACATAGAGCCATTATTGTTGTGTGCTCAACTCGTTTTTCTTTGTTTTCTACTCGGTTTTTTTGACATATTCTTCTTCGTTTCTGTGTCCTTTCGGACTCTCAAAAGAAGCATGTCTTTCACTTAACCACTCGGGCGAATTCAATCGCTTATTGTTAGCCCGGTTAAACGGATCATCCCATTCGACAAAATCTAAAGGTTTCGGAATATCCACTCCCGAGGTGCAATATTTAATAAGGCCATCTTTTGTGACATAGGCAACGCCGCTAATATTTAAAGGGATTGGTTTTTTTTGTTCCCGAAGATAGCCCCAAAGATTGGAAGCTTCCTGATATGCGCTGTCGTAGTCCAGCACTTGGCCCGTGTTTTTTTTGAAATATTCAACAATTAAAGGGGCGAAGGTTTCCGCGAAGTCGTCCACGCTACCCATTTTTGCGGTTATAAAGTCTCGTCTTAACTCAGGGTTTTTGTAGGTTAATCCTTCGTAAAGTTTTTTCATGGTTTTAACGCTCTAGTTTTATTTTAATCTTAAGATTTAACAAGACAAAAAGCCAGAAAAAGAAGAGGTTCTGATGCCAGTTAAACCTACCAGAGCACTTCTGTTGCCAGTTAAACCAACCGTTGTGGCTGGTAGATAGCTCAATTGATTTGCCAAGTTTTCTGCAGATGCCGATTAAATCTACTGCCAGCTGCCAGTTATACCTACTTGTAGCGGCTTGCAATCAAAAACCCTCAAACCAGAAATTAGCGCAATTTTCGACCGGAATTAATTGCAACTGACAGTCGCTCAAACCGAGAGTATCTGCAACTGAACCTGCAATCATCGGCCGTAAACCGACATTAAAACATTAATGCCGATCTGGTTGCTGGCAAGGTAGCTGAAGTATTACAAGCGGAAAAGCTGATATTGCTTACCAACACCGCCGGAATTTTGGATAAGGAAGGCAATCTGCTAACCGGACTGCCTCTCAAGGATGTCAACGATCTGATTGCAGACGGCACCATTTCAGCTGGCATGATCCCCAAAACGCGTTGTGCAACTGACGCGTTAAAAGGAGGCGTCTCCAGCGTTCATATCATTGACGGCAGGGTGGAACATGCGGTTTTACCGGAATTGCTTACCGATCAAGGCGTAGGGACTTTGCTAGTCGGTCATTCTCGATAAAGCATCGTTGATATATGGCCTGAAAGCCGATCTTATTTCGTTGACCCTCTCACTCTTACACAGCTCTTTTCCTAACGAAGAATCGCGACAGCGTATATGAAGAAACAGTTGGTATTCAGATTCGTTAACTGCGATTTTGGATAGCGACAAACTCAAATCATTGTCCTTGGACGGCTGACGACTCATGATGAATTTATCGCTATCGATATACTCACCGGTTGTCGAAAGGAAGCGCACGAAGTTGCGGCCGATTTCCCAAGCGTTGTTACATTGATGATCATTTTCGCAATAGAACAAACCCAACTCGTTGGCGTCTTTTCTACTGGCAATAAGATTGGTTTTGGGCTGATTTTCAGAGCGCAATTGCGTTAGAAACAGATACCGCTCGATGTCAGCATTATCAGCTTTTTTCATCTGGGTTTGTCTTTTTATCAGACTATTGATAGAAATTTGCGTTTCCTGAATTTGCTGTTGAGTTGACGTGATATCTTTTAACAATTCATTCGGCACTTTTTGAGCGTTACGCTCAAAAGCTGCTGCCTTTTTTTGCTGACCATCCAGTTGAAATTGAAGCCGGTTAAGATTGCTATCGGTTGCTTTTATCCGCGATTCCATGGATTCGGATTTGCCCTTGATCATCAGCAATAAATCATCAATGCTTCTAAACGTGCTGACTAGAACACGGTCATAGGATTTTTGTTTTGCTATGATTTTTTCCCCGGCGCTACTCAATTTCAATTCGGGACGTATCTGTATCTGATCAGAAAAAAAGACATTCCCCTGATCATCTTCCCAGCGATACATTTTTTTGGCATAGGCGGGCGTATTGCAAAGCGCGATTAAAATGATCGCTACAATAAGCCTTGATTGGGTCGAATTGAAAGACATAGCTCGTTAATCGCGATTTAAATTGTTAGGCATAAAGAACAGCAGCATAATCTTTTGGTGTGACTTGAGTGAGTCACTTTGTTGGACGAAGCCGCTAACGCGGAGAATCCCCGCCGAACAACCACTCCATAAAACAATTAAAATATAGCCTCAAGCCCTCAATCAGAGGGATCGTTTAGTATTAAACAATGAGGCTACCAAATAATTACATCATCCGAAACAGATTTCAAGCAGCAATCTCAATCGCACCTTAAACATCTTAAACTCAAAGGCCTTCAGCCCAAAACGATAGAGGCCTATTCTCTTGCGATACGGCGTATTGGCGCTTATTTCGATTATCAAATTAACGATCTGTCCGAACCCCAGTTGACCGATTATTTCAGTGATTTGCTGGAATCCCATTCCTGGAGCAGCGTCAAACTCGATCTATACGGCCTTAAATTCCTCTATACCTATGTTTTGAATAAACCCTGGCCAGCGCTTAAGTTGATCAAACCGCCAAGGACACATCGCTTGCCGGATATTGTGACCGTTGCGGAAGCCGGACGGTTGTTCACGATGACCCATACCCTCAGTTATCGAGTGTTCTTTTTTACGCTTTATAGTTTGGGCTTACGACTCGGCGAAGGCGTGGCCGATATTGATGCCGCACGGCAGTTGGTGCATATTCGCGACGCCAAAGGTAATAAAGATCGCTTGGTTCCATTGCCAGCAGCGACTTTGGAGTGCCTATGCCGGTTCTGGCAGGTTTGCTATTCTGCTCCAGACTCTTTGCTTCAGTTCTTGAAAACGTTGTAATTATGTAAAGCTCGTGAGCGAGATAGGGACTTCCAAGCCTGATTGCATCTCGCTCGCGACAATAGTGCTATACATAAAAGAAAACTTCACATAATGGCCGATTGGGTGAGGTCGCCAATGGCGGCTTTGTAGATATCTAGTTCGCAGGCCCTGGGTTTGGCTAACTGACCGGTTTGGAGAATCGCGACAGGCAGGACTGGGTCGCCGTCAGGCTTTTCAAATTGGTGAAACTTTGCCTTAGCCAACGTTAGCTTTGGAGTATTATTAAGGGGAGTTGAAACTTATTGTCAAAGTCGGAGTGAATAGATGATCAGTTCGTTAAATTACTTAGCTCGAAGATACAAAACCTTATGATCTGAACCTTCGATTTTTCTCTCTTCAATCACAAACAAATCCACCTTTGCCTTAACTAAATCCGAGAGTTTTTTGAATCCGAATAATCTAGAGTCGAAGTCTGGTTGTAATTTGGTCAAATAGCTCCCAAAAGTACCCAAATTAGCCCATCCCGAATCATCTTTACAGTGGCTTCGCCAAATCTTGCAATCTCAGCAAGGAGATTTTCAATAACAGTTGCTTGGGCGTTATCGGCATCAATTAAGACTGCCAAATGAAGTGTAGGCTCTTCTTGTTCTATTTTGGCTACCAATCTGGGTGAAATCATTGTTTTTTAGTTCTGAAGTCAATTAAAGTTTTGTCTCATCACAAAAACAATAGTCCAAATGTTGCATTTGATTCATGGCGATTTATAAAGTTTGTGAGGATTAGTTGGCCATGTCTGGTTCGATTCGCCTCTTATGCTCAGGTTAATGTCCGCCTCTTCAGCCAGGCAATAGATAGGCTGGGTTGGACGACGAATCAAGGTTAACAGTCCTCAGTTCTTTGGCGTTGATCTGCCCATCATATAGATGGAGTAGGCTGTTTTCTATTGTGGTAACAAACGATTAAAATGGCGGCTGATACACGACAGTTTGTTATAGCCAGTCTTCCGTGCCCTGATAGCCTAAGATAGCCATGATTTCGACTATGTCGCCATTGATCCGGTAATAAATGCTGTCGGTGCCATACACACTGCGCCTATACCCTGCACGGATAGAGTCAACGGCCTGATATAAATAAGGCTGTTCTGCGATTAGTGCAAAACGATCAAGCATCCCTTGATGATATTGATCGGCTCTCTGATTTCCGTGCGTGTTAACGCCGTATAACCAGATTCTCTTCAAATCGGTGCGGGCTTTTTTCGAAAGTTTATAACAGCCCATCTTGCCGTGCTTCATCCTTGAAGTTAGCCAATAAATCTTCCGGCTGCTCGTCGATAAAACCACTTCGTTCCGCTTTAATCAGTTCAGAACGAATATGCTCTATTTCAAGCTGCCGCCGCCGTGCTTGTCTAATTAAGTCGTTAATCGCTTCGCTCTTACTGCTGTACTCTGCACTGGCAACTTGAGCCTTCAACCATTCGTCGTTGGGTTCCGATACGGATATGCTTTGCCTTACCATTGTCTGACCTTTCAAAACATGTTAAACACCAATATAGCACCAATTTTACACCGCATAAAACAAAAAATGCAGCGTCCAAAAAACGGAAGTTTTCTGGATGCCTGGGTGGTGTGCCTAACATTGACTTAACAGACCCTAATCGGGTGCCCTGAACCGTACTGGTCGAGGCTGCCGGTTCAGTTGCAAATAATCTCGGTTTAAACGCCGGTTAGTTGCATTTAATCGCGGTCGAAAAATCCGCTGATTGCAGGTTTGTGGGTTTTCAATTGCAGGTTGTTACACCTACTGCTGTTGCCGGTTAAACCTACTGAATCTTTGTTATCCTCACCGCCTAAAACGGCCACTGAAAAGAAGAAACAATAGAATGGATTTGACCGGCAATTAATTACCCTCCATTATTTGCCCTATCTGTTTTCCGGCCTTGGTCTGCACCGGTCGGTGAATGGATATGTCCTTTGCAGCATCAAAACCGGCTTGTAATGCTTTCACATCACTTTCTCTCTCGATATTAGGCCGCTTTCGTTTGTCTTGCTCAAGATCGTCACCCCATCTTCGCGATTTGTATGCATCAATAGCAATCTTTTCTTGTTCGCTCCCCGAAAAGTCCTGGACTTGTTTGGCGATTCGCTCGATCCATGCCGTACAAAACAGATTGGCCATTCTGATTTTATTCGATCGTTTGTATCGACCAAGTGTTGTTTGGTAGGCTTTTCTGTCTTTAATGATCTGTCGTCGAAGCACGTCGAATGTGTACGAGGCCAGTTCTGGCTTAACTCCTACGCCGAAAAATGTCATAAAACTTGCCCGGTTACCGAACCCATCGTTTCGAGTAGTCGATACCATTTCGCAAGAGAATGCTCGGGCGATAAGCCCACCCAAACGCATCAAATAAACTGGTGGTCTATGTGAGCCAGTATTCACGTTGTTTTCTTGCACCTTTGCAGCCGAAACGTCGCCACAGTTCAATCCGTGTTTGCGCATTAGGGCTTCAGCTTGCCGTCTGGCTGCTTCCGCCTCAGCCGGGTTATCGGATGATGCCAGAGCTAGGCATTTGGCTATTTTCTCGGCGACTTTTTTGAGAACTTGATCAGTCATTCTGCTTTAATTCCATTATTCAAAAATATTGATCGGCGTCTGCGTTCCATTTCGGATATCCACAAAAGCTCCTTGATGATTTAATCCGCCATGCCGCAGAAGTGACCAGATCAACTGCATTGCCACGTTGGCTATGGCACGACTGATCGGCAAATCCTGACTAGCCAGGGCTTCTTCCATGCTGCAAGATGGGGTATTGTGATCCATCATACCATCCAACTCCGGGTGGAAATCGAATACGGAAGGCAGTTTGACCGGATTCTCACTGGCATGACCAAGCCTTCCCAAAATGACTTGCCCAGTGCTTTCACCGTTCCCACAATCCAGCCAAACGCAACTCGAATAGCGATTATTGTTGCACGTTGCCAAGTCGGCGCGGAATTGTGCCACATCGACGCAGGTAATCAGTAGATCACAGTTCAAACCGTTGCAATCTCTGTCAATAGCAAACATGCGGGGCATGGCCACCCAATCACGCCCGAACAAATAATTGATTCTTCGAATGGTGACTATTGCTTTATTATGCCCAAGATCGGCAGGAAAGAATGCTTGTCGTCCTATATTGGGCCTTTCAACAACATCTCCGTCCCATGCCGTAACTTGCAGGCCGGGATGACCAAGCTCTCTGATAGCGTAATCTATCCTTGCGAGACTGGTTAAGACTTCAGAGCCGGTACCGCCGACACCCATCAGGCAAATATTAACGCATCGACGCAGCCAGTGATCGGGCGTGCAGAATTTGAAGGGTTTGACGATATGGTTTGTCATGTTGCCTCGCAAAGAAAAATCGATTTGTTAATGATATTTCTAACATGGGCGATCGATCATGCAAGTCACGATTAACCGTCAGACTCCAACTTCTTGTTTGATGGGCTTTCAAAATCCTATTTGAATCTTTTTTTGCTTATTTCGGCTATTTGCTTCTAGGGTTGGAAATCAGAACGGCTCATGCTTTTTAATCACGCCGTTTTTTGCAAAATCCGGTTGGATCGTTTAAAAATGCACTGACTTGTTATGCGCAATAGTTGGTTGGACTGCCAATGCTCGTTACCGACCCATTCCCGACTGCCGCGCTTCTCCAAAGCGGACGGTCAGCCAAATTCAGCTTCTGCGGACTGGAAGTCTACAAAGCAGCCATCCAATGGCGACATCATTCAATCGGCCAACAGCCAACTATCACTATTTTTAAATCAATAGAAAGTGATGGTCTCAGAGCAGTCGCTCAACGTAAAGTTGAAGGAAGCGAGCCCGATAGCGACCGCCCCCTGGGCGACATGTTAGATAGGAACCGTGATTGCATAACCTGACCCAGTTTTTTATTATTTGGTAGCTGACAAAAACGCTTTGATATATCCGGATGGAATAAAAAATATATCTTCACCTGCCTTTCCGATTATTTTGAAGCGAATGCCGCTTTGCTGATTTTTTTCCAAGTATCCTTGTGACACATTTAGACCAAGATGCTCATTGTGTGAACAGCTATAGGCGCTACATAAGGAAACAGCGCGAGAAATAACCGTCGTATCCAAGGCGACACCGTTTGAGTCATAGGCAGAGTCATAGTAACGCCATTCGCCGTCATAGTAATCCAAGACGTATATCTGATAAGCAATACTTCCCGCGTCCAATTTCCACGCACGAAGAAATACCTGATCTCCATACTTGTCTGACGCATTTGGCCCTTTGTAGTTGATAACCTTCTTAAAATCATCTCGCTGAACGCTAATTTCTGCCGTTACTGCTTCTTGGTCGTTTAAATCAAGTTTGGGTTTCGGCGCTGGAACTACTGATTGAGTGACGGGCTTTGGTACTGTAGTACCACAGGCCGAGAGTATGAGGGTGCTTACGGCTACAGCAATAATTCGTTGTACTTTCAATTTGTTTTCTCCTCGTGTGTCATATACTCTGGTGTGTGGTTTTTGAGGTGTTTCCCCCAGAAACTAGTTACCCACCTGCCACTTCGCTTCCGGTGTAGTAATCCCGCCAGACCAGTCGCAAACAGCCAGATAGCACCCGGCACCGGCACGGCGGCCACTTGCCCAGGACTGACTACCCATGCGTACGCCTGGGTGAACTTATTGAAGTAGTATTGTTGATGGTTTCCAGAACTAAATACCCACGCGTCAGCGGGACCAGGTGCGTATTCCGTACCTGACCAGTAGGCAAAAGGTTGCGCGTTGTTGAAGTAGTTGGAGTTGGGAATATTGCCGTTCAATTCACTGTAGAAAAGTTGGCCAAGTTCATTGCCGGTGGTGCCGTCATAGCCGCTGATTGCGTTGCTGGTCGGCAAGCGCCATTGGTTACTGCCACCGTAATTGATGCTGTTAAGGTAGTTGGCGAAGGCGATACCGCCCCACCAACTCATTCCACCGAAAGCAGTGTTGTAATCGATAAAATCGATGAGTTGGAAACCGTAAGATGGGTCGGAATAGGTCGGGGTAACCGCCGCAATCAGATTGATAAGATTATTATCAGCGTCGTAGAGTGTTTTGAACAAGTTGGCATCTTGCGTCCACGTTACGTCGCTGACGCTGCTGTAGACCAAACCGACGTTGCCGACGCCGGTATAGCTGGTCAGTGCAGCGTGAGCGTTGAACGCGAACGAGGTGGCGCCAAGTACTATGCCTAGGGCAAGTAGCGGTTTTTTATCTTTCATGCGGGGTTTCCTTAGTTTGTCGTTTCATTTAGAACAATACTGATGACTGGTCAGTGACACGGTCTCCCAGCATATTACCAACCTTATCTACCGCGAAAACATGCTTTGTGGCTCTGAGCTGAGCCCTGGCGCGGCCAAATCCGTTGCTTTAATCTTTGTAAAGGATTTTTGAGAGCTGTGTCAATTTGTACTTTGGAGTAGTCCCGGCTAATTTCAGGGTTAGCGACAGTTTCACCTTGACTGATGTAAAGGGCTGATTCGAAACGGCGGAGCAGATTTCCAATCGCTCGCCCCCAATAACAACTTTCCGGCAATGAATCTGAAGAGAGGACTGTCACCAGGCGGCCCATTCTTGCTGGTCGCGTTCTCCAAAGCCGCCACTGGCGACATCACTTAATCAGCCATAACCCGCCACAGAACAATCATTGAGGAATGACTCCAAACCAGCATAGCTGCCGATGATATGGTTTGATTCAGAACTCAAATTAGGGTACACAATGAGCCTCTAAATGGCTAATGAGCCAAGTAGTTTGGCCTTTTGCTGTTGAAATTCTTCAACACTCAAGATGCCTAAATCTCTTAAGTCTGCAAGTTTCTTTAGTTCATCGGCAATGGATATAGGCTGTGTTTGAGAGATAGTTGCAGGATTCTCTCGATCTTCCATGTCAGCTCGCTTAATTAGCACCTCGATCAGACCATGCCAATGGCGCGCGGTTTTCATTGCACTTTGGTAATTGGGACTATCCTGATTCATTTCGAAGTTTAGAAAATTGACATCATGCAGTGGATTCTGAGTGTCATTTACGATAAGGCGAAGATCAATTCGCTTCACCTTCCCGGATGTATTCGTTTTTCCAGAAAGACCGCCAATAATTGCGCCAACACCGCCAAGGGCAACACCACCGATAAGCGCTCCCCCAATTTGACTTGAGCGAACCGTTTTCGTTACTGTTGAACCATCTTCGAAGAGTTCGGATGAAAGCAAACTCTCGTAGGAGACCACCCTGCAAGAAATATTTTGCTGTCGGTGATCAATGAGACAAACTTTCTTTTGTTGTTCATCAATAGCTAACCCGGTGGTGCCATCTGCACCAATTACTTTCTGAGTGACTGAGAAGTCAGGAACTTCCAAAAGATAGATTTTCATCGCCTTTCTTTTCTTCGATATGGCACCCACATGAGGAAATCCAGATATTCCTCCGAGAGTTAAGAAAACAACGTAAGCAACGTATATGGTTATAAGAAAAAATAATAATTCCGTCAATGTTCCTTCCTCGCTATGAAACTGTGATTATTCTGAAGGGTTCGCGTGCCAAACACCAATTTGTTTAATAATGGCTAACGAATAGCTTATACCTCAGAATCGCAGCCAAAGGCGAGACCACCGAATTGAAATGTTGGTTGGGCGTTATTTCTTCTCAGTTCGGTGAGGATGGCGGAACAAAAACTGCGTCGATCAGCCTCGCTAAGCTCCTCCAGCATCTTTCCCATTTCAAGGTAGCGATTAGGCAGTTTCTCCGCCGTGCCAGTAAATACGTTAAAGTAAACCCACAGAATCAAACCTTCCTCACCAAGATCATCTTTGACAAGGTCGCAGTACGAGCTAAGGGCAAGCATTAGCAAATTCAGATTGTCAATCTCGTCATGCAAGATATGATCTTGAGCGTCCTTATCAGCGTGCTTTAGGAAGTTAGCTACACGATTTCGCTTAGACCACCATTCGCTTGCTGCCTCGGACGATATAAATGCTCCCACCTCTTCATAGCTCGTGGATTCCGTTATCGGCAATTGCTCCGCTATATCAACAATCCACTTCATTGCCTCTGGGTTATTTGTAAATTGTTTGGGCAGAGTACCTCTCCGGTAGTCACGCACTACGTAAAAGATTGATGTAAGGAAGTAATCCGCAGTCTCGTTTCTTCCAATTTTCTGTTTTAAGTCTGCAATCAATCTGTAAGCAGCGGAGGCAACCGTATGAACTGCCAACTCGTCCTCATCCGAGAAAACATGCGAATAGCGGCCCTCAGTTGACGCTGCGTGGCGACTAGTTTCGTTATGTTGGCATGGGAGCTTGTTATTGAATTTGTGATGGCCAACTATTGCTCCTTTTTTAGATAATTGATCGCATCATAGGGTCGTAGACTGAATAGAGCAATTGTAGATTTACTGAAAGTGACTGGTGATCGGAGTTCATCTGTATGGTAGCTAGTGATATTGCCAATTTGCACGCCGAATACCGGACACCCAATTAGGCACGGGATGCCCCAAAAACTTAAAATTGGAAAATGACCTCGACTGGCAGCTTTTGGCCGTTGTGACGCGATTATAATGCTAATTTGCCCTCCAAATATCGGACATTCGGCTGGGCCACTGGTTGTCATATCTATTGAAATTGGATGGGGACCACGACGGTCTGCTTATGGCCGGGTCAAGTCAAAGAGAACTCAAGGTAGCTCGCCGCAAAGCTGCCATTCGTTGAGGTTAGCGACGAAAAATCACGCCAGCATCGCCAACGGCCGGTATTGGCCGGGTCGAGCCAAAGAGAACGCAAAATTGCTTGCCTAAAGCTGCCATTTGCTGAACTTAGGGATGGAAAATTTCGCCAACATCCTCACTGGCCGGTTTTGGCCGGTAACGAGCATTGACAGCCCAACCAACTATTGCACATAACAAGTTACCTCGCTCATCAACGGTCCAACTATGTTTTGCACAAAACTGAGCTATTAAAAAACATGAATCGTTCTGATTTCCAACCCCAAAATGCAAATAGCCCTTATTTCTTTTGGTTTTGTGCGAAGATTGTTGTGATACACTGATTTTAGCCAGAGACAACCCATGAACCTCAACCACAACCCAACAAGACAACAGCTAAAAGCCATATTTTCTGCTTGCGACGATACCATCGGTCATCATGTCCTTTGGGTTTCCAGAAATGGTGACGTGGCCTTGACGCCAATGCCAAGCGAACGGATTCCTGTCGGATTTGACCAAACAAACCCGGATTTGCTTTTGCGTTATGAAACCTTCATGCAAGGCACCGGCTATGTTGGCCATCAAGCCGCTGAGGATGAAAAGTTCGTGGGCAGAATATTCAAGAGCCTGCAGAGCGAATGGGCGACCGTTACGGAAACATCCTCGAAGTGTTATGTTGATTTGTTCTGAGTATGTTTCTCCTGGCCGGTAGCATCCATCGGGTTTTCGCTTAAATCTTCGCCTGTACAACTGGCTGAGATTTTCTCATCGGAAAGCTTGAGATCGATGTCAACCAACTCGGCTCCCATTTCTTCTACGTTTTTGTACAGATCACTGAAATCCACGTTCAATTTCACTTTATTACCTCACAATTCGACTGAATCTCAATGTGCTTTTCGATTAGATCGTGAAGCGACTTGTTTGAATCGATTCCGTTTAGAACCTGCTCGATGTCTGTCTCAGGATTAATGGCCTTGAGCATTCGCAAACGAGGTAACGGACCCAGTTTACTTTTTCCGGTTCTAACACTCGATATCGTGGCTCTTTTCAAACCAAGAAAATCAGCCATTTGTCGGTCCGTATGAACCAAGTTCAACTTCTGTCCATACGACTTGAATAAATCAATCAGTTTGACATCAATTTCTTCTGGTTCGCCTGCCTCGATCTCGTCAAACGCTAATCCCTCCGCGCCATCCAAACTGAGTCTATGAATCTCTGAAGATAAATGATCCGGCGCAATCTTTTCGAGCAAATTACGTATTTGGATGCTAGCCAACCTATCCATGATTTTGAATCTTTGCGCAATGCTCAAGCCTTGCAAGCCTTGGCGAATCTGACTAACCGTGTCCTTGTTGAGACCCAGGAATCCAGCAACTTCGACATCAGTTTTATAGTCAAAGCATTCTTTGAGCTTATCCAGCAAATCCGCGTTCGAAACATTTGAATCAGTTTTTAGCTTTAGCTCGCTCTTCATCTTCTGATATTCCTGCCATTCTTGACCAATTTCAATTAAAAAACTTTCGAAAATCGGGACTCTCAAAGAAATGCCCATTGACCACGATTCTTGTGGCAAAGGTAGGCTCACCCGAGTCGCAATTCCCAACGACACCGGCGATATAGAAGCCGCCAATATCGGATTGGTCGTCAGTTTTGGAAAAGAACGCCGGCACAGTTCCATGCGAATGCAGATCCATGACCAAATTATACTTATCCGGAAGGACATTCCGATAGGAAATATGACTCGCACTAAACGAAATTACCTCCGGCTCATACAGTGCGTATTCTTTGCGGATTTTGTCCCACACCACTAACCCGGCCCATTCGTATTCCCCACACAAGAATGTCTTTTCACAAATATCCTGCAAAATCCTTTTCGGAATCTTTCCGTTCACCAAACAGATGCCGACCGCGCCTATTTGCCCATAGGGCAATTTGATTCCCGACTTCGCTACCGGCAACCTAACATCAAGCACCTGATTGACTGCTTCGACATACACCCCGTCACTGGCAATTACGAAACGGTGCTTTCCTGTTTCAGGTTTGGGTAATCCTTCTCCATGTAAAGGCTGCATGAGAGTTGGTGTTTCACTAAAAACAATTTGGTCGCGCCGATCGGTGAGGTAGTTAATCATGATACGCGTCAATTAATTCAGCCAAAAGCTCAGTTGAGGAAGTCACTCGTTCAACGAAGTTAAGATCAAAATCCCCCTCAATCCGATAAAGAATTTTTAGGCAGGACCCTTCGCCAATTCCGTGTCGACCATTTTTGATATTGCTGATAGTTGACGAATCAACGCCCAAAGCTTCAGCAAGGCTCTCGTTATTTTTAAACTGAAATAATCTTTCAAACGCTTTAATCAAATGTGAGCAATATTGATTTGAGGACATCGTTCCCCTATTTGTAAGTGTTTTTATTTCAGAATCATTAAGAAATTCTTCTTGAATTATATGAAAATTAGTTAAGCAAGACTCATTATGCAGCACTTTTTCTGCTTGCTTTTGGGCACTAGCGATACTCAGTCCAGTTAGTTTCTTTCCTAATCGATCAGGGCGAATTTCTTCGGTCAAATCTCTCATAAATCCAAATTTATTGAGTATCTTTAAGCGATAATGAAAGCTCAAACTTTTCTTTCCCTTCAATATTTTAGAAACCATTGACTCTGATAGCCCCAGAAAATTAGCTACTTCACGGTTTGTTTTGAGATCGAAGCATTTTTGCAATTGAAAGATAATAATTTCATCGTTCATGACATAAACTTGATCAGCCACTCTTCTGGACTTAGCATTTTGCCCTTTTTTGTTAATTGAATTTTCAATATGAAACGGGTTTATTCCTGCAAATCCTTGCTGGTTAGGACATACTCACGCGCATCATGTACAGTGTAGAAGTTGATCGTGACGTGCTTTTGCATCCAGCTTTTTAATAGATCATCAAGCTCCTGTTTTGCTTCTACCGATACATCGTCCATAAAGCTATCCGCGTATTCACCGCCAATATCTAAGCCTCTGTTTTGCATCAGCTCGATAACAGCATCGGCATCACAAAGCTCGCTTAATTTAGGTTTTCGACCATCTCCGACATATATCCTTTGCCCAACTGCAAGCTCGCCGCTATTGCTGTCGATTAACTCTTCAAGTGAACTGTAATTGAAGTCTTCGTTATTGGTTGACCATGCTTCTAAATCGCTCATTTTGGTTTTCCTCTACGCTTCTTTGCTTTGGTACAAAATATCGCCCTTTGGCGAAAAAATGGTCATCTTGTATTCCGGGTGGCAATTAAAAACCCGTCCTGTATCGGCAAATTTCACATTAAAATTGGCCGAATGATTTCCGCCGAATATAACGCCATCTTTGCCGTCAACCAGACACCTAGAGCCTTTCTTTATTTTAGGTAAGCCCCGATAGTCACAAACCCTGTTAATTGCATCTTGCGTGTTACCCATTTGAATCACCAAGTTTTAAGCATGATTTTCGATAAAACCCTCTACGCTACAGCGCAAAAGATTCAAACGCTCATTCGGAAATTTGTCCACCTTTTTCTTGGACAGGGAAAGCCAGAACCGATAATGAGCGTTGTTATCGACCGCCTTGCTCTTATACCCGGCCAGGAAAAGGGTTGACGGATTGTTGACATGGGAGAACGCGCTATCGAACATGACTGATTCCCATGCCTTGATCTGATCGATGCCGCACTCATTGGGCAATGTTGCAGAACCTGTGCAGACATTGCCATTGGCATACACATTCATCAATGGCGCATGGTAAAGTTTTGTTTTGGCACCGACTCTGCCGTTGGTTTTCAACGCCGCCACCGCCAACTTGCCGTTACGATTGGCGACCATCAGCAACCTTGGCCAAGGCACATCGATCGTTTTCATTGGCATTCCGGTCATATTGAACAGCATGGGGCGAACCTGGGCTGGAACCGTCCAGGCGAGATGGCTTTCGGAAATCGACACCACATTCGGCGGCAAAAGGCTGATTTTTCTTTTACCCATTTCCAGCATTGACCGCAGCACCGATTCCACATCCTCCTTGGACATCAAGCGACCGGCACCGATGACCGACTCCCCTTGCTCATTCGTCACGAAATCGTGCATCGACGCCAGAAAATCACTGGCTCGATACTGAGCATTAGTATCTGAAAGTGCCTTGGCTTGATGGATCAAAATGGCATGTTTTTGGACAATGCTTGGCTTTTCGCCTTGGTAAAACTCGAAAAAATCGTTAGGTTTCACTCTCAGCCTCCAACGCTGAATTAATGACCTCGGCCAATCGAATCAACCCTCTCGACTTGGCCAACAAAATTAGTCTCTCACCGACTTCCGAACATGCAAGCGGATGCAACCGAATAATCCCTTCCGGATTTTCTCCGGCTTGTCCGATGTTGTCATAAACATCGCTCACAACTGCTTCTTCCCAACCGAAACCAAAGCCGATGACATGACCGTAATCCAAACAGACATCGCCATGACTTTCGTTGCATCGGTACAGGTTGGATTCCGATGCTTTCAACCCTGATTTTTCAATCCACTTCCAAAGCTTGATCGTTTCCCGAATGAATTTGACCCAGGGATTCTGATAGATAGCCCGATTGGATTTCCGCCAACCGCATAGCATTCGCCTGATTTCAGCGATTTCCGGCAACTCACCGAACACCGATTTAGAGTTATTGATTAAAATCGATTTCAGGAAGGCAATATGCGCTTCCAGAGACTCCTGCTCGTCGCTTATCTCGGTAAACGGATAAACATCATTATCCAAAAAGAATTCAGCCAATTCCCCGTTGCTCAGATGGCCTTGAGTTTCCAATGTCTCCTCCAGCGCTTCCAGTTCATCCCCCATCATCATCCAGTGCTCGGACAAGTCATCGACCGTCAATCCAATGCCGCCATTGAAGATCGTCCATTCCAGGCAACCGGCCACCGCTCTTGCAAGCTCACGATTCATTGCCAACAAGGAAAATTGGGAGAATCTGGGAAAAACGCCTAACACCAAGAACACGCCTTCGCTTTTATTTTGCTGCATTTCAATACTCATCGGCTCGAAGTCGTTATGCGCCACGCCAACCCCAGCAACACGCATTGACTCTTCGTTGAGGTGGCCCATGACCTTGGCAACGACCTCATGATACAGCCGGTAGATCGCTTCCCATCCTTCAGTTACGGCTTGATCGATTTCTGCTTCTTCTACCAGTCTCATTGAATGGGCCAACAAAATCATGCAGGAAATCCCGGTGCGATAAGTTTCAAAATCGGCCTTGTCTTTGCGGTGTCGAATATCGTCGATCAAACCGCTCAGGTCGGTTTCGATCCTGACTTGACCGAACAATTGACCTACAACATTGGTAACTGCTTGGGATCGATGCCCGTAAGCGTTCGATTGGGCAATATCGGCAGGTTCAGCCTGAATTGAAAGCATGGCGACTCGTTCTCATTCATGTTTTTATCAATGGGGGATTGATTCCCCCATGTCTTTAACTGCTCGATGCCAAAACCATCAGCCTTTGGTTTTAATTTCTTGATGGGGTTTGATGGCATAGTGCAATTCCTCGCCTATCAGTTCAGGCTCGTTGAGTTCGACTTTAGCTAAATGCGGATAGGATGCCGCATAGAGCTTGATCGCTTCTTCCGGGGACAAGTCAGGGGCAGGATCGGCCAATCGAACAGACCCCATTTTGAAAACCCTGACCGGGCGAATGACAGTGGTATTGTTATTTTCCATACTGAATCCTCAAATTTTCAGAACAATGATTTATCGGTGACTGCGATTTCCGCCGATTTTTCGTCTGTCTCGTCCTGATGACTTGCTTCTTCAAACCGAGATTTTTCCGCAGGTTTATCCGGCTGGTTGTTTTTTGCCGCCTCGGTCTTCGCTTGTTTTCCGGCTTCCTTGATACGGCTCATCACATCCTTCAAATCGTTATGGCCGTCTTCGCGCATCTCGGCATAATCAGCCAGAGAACGCGGAAAATCCGCGTCCAAAGCTTGAGGATTGGTGACGACATACAAAGGCATGGCCAAGGCTGCTCTCAGCGAGTGGATCGCTTCTGAGGCTTTCTCGTCTAATCCCCCTTGCAGCACCGGCTGAACCAGCACGGCAAGTTGATCACCCTTGCGGGTGACCGTGAATTGTATGCGCTCATCGTTTTTGAGCATGTTTTGAAAAGTTTCAAAGATCATTTTATGCTGCCTCGCTTTCAGGGTCTTGGGTGTAACCATGGGTGTTTAAAGACATGGCTTCGTCCTCGTCGTCGAACCAATCTGAATCTGGCATATAAGCCGAAGGCTTTGAAGATTCTTCGGCATCCAGATCATCGAACTCGCCCACTTTAGCCATCACAGCATCCAAAATCGCGCTTTCGTCGTCGCTGTTTGCGGTGCCCGATTCTGCAAGATCGCAATCCAAGTCGTCTGCCAAATCATCCTTGAACGGGCTTGGCGTTTGATTGCTCGATGCCATGTCTTGATGACGATCATCACCCATAAACTTCAAAACGCAACTCGGTACAAAGCCTGAAAAGTCGTAACCACAGCCAAAAACTTCATCCAAGATTTCGTTGTTTTTCTTCTTCATCAGCGCGGCAATTTTGTGTTTCTCGATTTGCTTTTCATAATGCTCGACGAAAGATACGCCATTGCCGTTTTCCGCTTCACGCAGTACACCTTCGATTCCTGCTTTGGTGAACGAGCCCAAGAACTCCCTATCCAGAATGAAATGGTCTGCCAGTTTTGCTTGTGTAACATTCAATACGGATGCAGCGCCTTTCGCCCATGTCTTATTCAGAATCGGATGGGTTTTTTCATGCTCACCCAGCAAATGGCTTAACAGACGATGATTGAAAGCCAGCGTGTCTTCCATACCTAAATCCGACAACGCCTTCACGAATACCCCTATTTCGCCGCCAATTCTTGTCGGGTCTTTTAAGGACGCTGGCATTTTTTCAAACGGAAACGAACTTCTCACCAACCGATAAAGCGCAAATGTGTTCACGCACAAGACCGCCAGTTTATTATCGGAAATCTGTTTTGCGCCAAGGTCGCGGTAAAATCCTTCGATTTTCTCAATCACTCTGGCTGGGGGAATTGCCGCACTTGCATTGCGGGTGTCATCCTCTTTTACAGCGGAACCAATGCTAGAATCCGGGCTTTTCCCGGTCGCTGGATGGGCGGGTTTGGTTTTTTTCTTGGGTAAAGTTTTACCTTTATCGTCGTTCGCCGGAACGGATGACGTTTTCAAGCTTTCTTGGTAGGCCGTCACTTTTTCTTTGTGGCAACCTAGATTAAAGCAGCAATCCTCCGTAATTCGACCCAAACGATCGGGTGAAGTGGATAGCAAGGCACCCAAATGAGCGCATTGCTTACAGCCTTTTTCAAACTGAGATTTGCCAACGCCTTCCCCACCGGACTGGCAGATAATCTTGAAAGAATCCGGTCTTCTTTGAGTGTCGAGAAAAACGACAGCGTATTGTTCGGATAATGACGCTTTTTTCTCTAACATCGCCGCTTCGGTTTTTTGCTCAAAGCAAGCCCGATTCGCGCACCGTCCCTCGTTGATATGTTCTTCGAACAGACTGGATTGCATACTGGAGTTATGAGGGCATCCATTGCAAGCCGTCTTATCGAACGTGGCCTTCGACAAATCCAGAGAGAATGACGCCAATCGGCTTTTCAGTTCAGCAACGGAATAGCCGTTTTCGAGAATTTTGCTGAGCGTTGCGCTCTGGAAGTCGCTGGGCAGTTGCGAGAGCAATTCCGCATGACCCAATTTGATTTGGCGTTCTGTCAGCGCAGTGAGCACTTCCGCGGCCGCATGAAGCAGCAATAACCGCGCATCGAACTTAACAGTACTCCAGCCCAAAAGCCTCAACGCTTCCGCTTTGTCGCCACCGCAATCGCCTAATACGTCCCTTGCGGCCACCGCTTCTTCAGCCGGACTCATATCCGCTCGTTGCGAATTTTCGACGGTGGCGATCAGTCGGGCTTCTCTGTCGCTCAGATTACGCACTACCGCAGGAATTTCAGTTAAACCGGCTTCCTTTGCGGCTCTCCAGCGGCGTTCACCAGCAACTAACCAGTACCCCTTGCCATCGGCCATCGGCCTAACAATGATCGGCTGAATCACACCTTCAGCTAGTACCGAAACAACTAATTGTTGGAATTCGTAATTATCAAAAAACTTTCTTGGATTGAATCCCTCTTGAACACTGATGTGATCGATAGGCAGTTTTGTGAGTTCTGCTTGATGGGTTTGCATGACTTTCTCCATAGCTTTGCCACTTTTTAAGTTACCCGAAAAGGTGGCACGGTTAATAAAAACTACGGAACAACACTCTCACGACCTTCAAAGAACGCAAGACCTTAAAACCATTTCCTGCGGCATTGGTATTCAAGCAACACCTCTCAGGTTTGTAGCTTAGGTATTTAATGGGGAACCTATAAAAATCGTTATAAGCAAAGTGAATTGCAATGAATTCTTCATTATAGGATTCAGAGTGATGCAAGAAGGAAAATGAGCCAGGATTATTCCAGATAGAAACAGTGAGACAGAAGACAAGGCAATCTGGCTTTAAGACATTCTTGACGAATTACTTGAGGTGGAATGGATAATTCAAGACGAATATTGATAGCCCAATACCAGGGTTTTTAACCGATTGTCCAAATAGCATTACCTGACAGAATTCTATTAAAAAATACATAGCCATAAACATGAGCCATTTTATTTATCTACATGGAAAGGGTATTCAACATCTAATCAACAAAGCTTAGAACGAACACTTTTGGGGGTTCTTCCACAGGGTTCCTATAGGTGCTCATGATTCTGATACCCCTTCCAATAGGCTTTAGCTTGTTCAATATCATTCCTCAAGACTATGCCCTATTTTTAAGATAACGATGGCATCAGCATCAATTCGATAACGAATAACAGAGCCCCGTTTGCCAAACGGAACAAATAGCTCACGATCATGCCGGTCTTTTCGGCGCGTCCCAATACCCGGATGCTGGATAATAAGATTTGCGGCTTTTGTTAGGCTCTGCGCTGCATTTTTAGCACCCTCTGGATTGTGAAGCTCTATAAAGTCCCGTAGTCTTATTAAATCCGCACGGGCTGTTAAAGACCAAATCAGTGATGGGGTTGTGGATCGGGACATTCAGCTTCCTTTTCTGTTCCCCAGCTATCTAGCCAAGCCGTCATAGCATCATTATCCACACCAAGCCCCGATTGCTTGTATTCAAGCCAAGCGGCATCCGCTTCTCTTCTTTTTCAATATAGTCCTGTATCGCTTCACGCATCAGCCAATGCACTGAACGCTGTTTCACTTCCCCTAAATTTTTCAGACAATCCCGTGTTTCATCGTCGAGTTTTACACCAACTGTCGTGGTCATGGTTTTACCTCGCTATAGGGTTGCAACTTATACAACCAGTGTAAACTTCCTGATTGAGTTTTGCGATTGTCTGGAAAATCAGCTTTTTGGAAAAATTTTAGGGTACGTGCGGAGTGTCGTGAAGTTTTTGTGGGATCAAACGGTATCCCATCGCGTGCATAATAGCGTTCACGCTCCCAAATTGCGGATTACCGTTTTCAGAAAGGGCTTTTTGCACGCCCTTACGACTTAAGCCTGAAACTTCAGCAATCCGACTTACCCCCTTAACTCGGCAGACCACGCGCAAAGATGACAGCAAGGCAGCGGTATCGCCACTCTCGGCATATTCATCGAAGAGGACGGCAATGTACTCATCAATTTCTTCAGGATGGTCGCGAAGGTATTGTTCTTCTACCTCGCCAATTGTTCTATAGGTGTTCATGGCTTAGATACTCCTTCCAATAGGCTTTGGCCTGTTCAATGTCTTTGCTTTGGCTTCCCTTGTCGCCGCCGCAAAGCAAGACAACGATCTGGTTATCCTGCTCCCCAAAATAAACGCGGTAGCCAAAACCGAAGAACATCCTAAGTTCACTGATCCCTTCCCCGACAGGCTCACAATCCCCATAGTTGCCTTGTTGAAGACGCGAAACACGGGCAAGAATCCGTTTTCGGCCCATAATATCTCGAAGACCGTAAAGCCACTCAGTAAAAGGCTCTTTTCCGTTTTCCTTGGCATAGACGATGACCTGCTTTGGTGTCGTTGCGTCCGTCACAGTTTCTGTCCTTATTTTAATTTATAACATATGCGTACCATAGTACGCAAAAAAATTGGATGCAAGCGGTTTTTTCTTTTTCATTTATGATGATTTGTTGGATAGATCAAACTATCCAGACTGGAAACAATGCCTTTTAGCACATCAAAAGTGAACCCTTTTGATAGAGAAAATCTGCCTTCATAAATGATTGAAAAATGAAGCCCTCGAATACATCAAAAGGGCGTGTCATTGCCTGTACCGGGCGCTATGGGGTTGATGGGTAGTAGCCTGCTGGGCTTGGTGTCATTCACTCACAAGAAAAAACAAAAAAGTTAATTTCGACGCTGTTAAAGCAAAATCAATCAAATACGCGGGGCACCGACAGCGCCGACGACTTGAACAACTTGCCTGAAGATTTGGATTTAACCTCGTCAAAACTGGACAACACCGAAAAAGCCCAAAATGAATTGGTCACCAAAATTGTTATCCATCTTGACCTGATAGACTTTAATCTAAGTGATTCTAATGCCGATGTGCTGGGCGCTGCTTACGTGTATCTGATTAGCGAATTTGCCATCTGTGCCGGTAAAGACACGCCGCCACAGGCATCTATTTTGTTAGCCAAACTGATCACCTGCCAAAATAAGAAACGAAAAATGTCTATGGCTCAACGTGTGTTATTGCTGCGGGTTAAAAAAGAAGTCGTGCAACAATATAAAATCAAGATTTGGATAGGAACAATTGATTATGGGTAAAGCCAGCCGCAACAAGCACTTGAAACGACAACAAGCCACCCATCTGGAGCAATACGGTGGCGTTAAATTGTCTGAAGCGCTGATGAAAATCAGTGAGCCCTATGATTATGACGATTTATCATCAGATGACTATAAAAAGCTGATCATATTGACTATTGCCGCCTGGAATATAGCCAATCAACCTGAAGAGCAGCGCGCCGAACAGATGAATGGTTTTCTTAAGTTTATGCCTGGTTTAGAAGAACCGGATAAAATTGTTATGGCGAAAATTTTGGGGGCTTTGATGCTACGCAAACTAGAGTTCTATCCCAACGATAATCGAATCGTAGCCGATTTCAAGCTAACGGAAACCGAAACAAAGCGGCATCTATTTGTCTCATCAATCATCCCTGGCAAAGGTCGGCAGGTGCACTCAACAAGGTAATGAAGCATTGAGTCATGCCACTCTCTAGCTCGAACGCCATCGGAAATACGGCTATCAAGGCCATAAAAAGATAAACTACGCCATTAATTTCTAACAATCCAAAGGCGCATGACAGATCAAGATGCCGGGTTTGATAATAAAGCGGAGTATGAAGCCGCTTTGAGGATTTTTACCCAAACAGGTTAGCCTGTTTGAACCATTAGAAAGCATTGCTACCCTGCAGATTTATCCCGATGCCGGTCAGGAGCGGATATCTAAGTGGGTGGCGGATATTTAACTTCAAAACAGAAAATAGGGATTATGGGCAAAGCCAGCCGCAATAAAGAGATGAAAAGAAATGCCAAACTGGCACTAAAGAATTACGGCATCAAATTATCAGAAGCGTTACAAGTGCTATGTGAGCCTTACCTAATTGCTAACATCACTGA